>JBGSKP010000571.1:0-67408 GCA_041741175.1 Thiocapsa sp.
TCGCGCGTCGGACGGGGCGAGAGCGACCGGACCGAGCCTGCAGGATATTGATTTTCGACGGGGTCCGGAAGGCGAAGGGCGTGTTCTGATCAAGCTGCCGACCTCGGCGACCCGTGTCACCGTCAAGGAGCAAGGCAGCAAGGTTCTGGTCGAGGTCATCAATACATCATTGCCGCAGCGGCTGTTCCGGCGGCTTGACGTCGTCGACTTTGGTACCCCGGTCACGGTGGTTGAGTCTCGGCCGAATGGGCGGAATGTCGAGATCGAGGTCCAGACCAGTCGCGAATTCGAATACATGGCCTATCAGACCGATGAGCTCTTCACCCTTGAACTGCGGCCCCTCACCGCGGCGGAAAAGGAGCGCCTCGCGCGCGAGAAGGTGGTCTACGACGGTGAACGACTGTCCTTGGATTTTCAGGACATCGAGGTGCGGGCGGTTCTTCAATTACTTGCCGATTTCACCGATTTGAATCTCGTCGCCAGCGATTCGGTGGCGGGAAACATCACGTTGCGACTTAAAAATGTTCCATGGGATCAAGCGCTTGACATCATCCTCAAGACAAAGAATCTGACCCAGCGCCGGGACGGCAATGTCATCATGATTGGTCCCTTCGATGAGATTGTGGGGCATGAGGAGCGCACCCTGACCTCCGATCAGCGGCTCGAGGAGCTTGCGCCGATCCGATCGGAATTTATTGCCATCAAGTTCGCCAAGGCGGCGGAGATCGCGGCCTTTATCCGTGGTGCATCGACGGTTCAGTCCACGCTCACCTCAACGGGGAGGGAGCAGCCGATTGGCCGGGATGGTCGACAGTTTGATCGCACGCTCACCGAAGCAACCAAGGATTCCATCCTGACCCCGGAGCGAGGCAGTGTCACCTTTGACGAGCGCACCAATACCCTGCTGGTGATGGACACCGCGGCGCGGCTTGATGCGATTCGTGACGTCGTCGCGCGGTTGGACGTTCCGGTCCGACAGGTGATGATTGAATCACGGGTGGTTATTGCGAATAACGATTTCACGCGGGATCTCGGTG
The DNA here is from genome assembly GCA_041741175.1 of Thiocapsa sp. GTDB lineage: Bacteria > Pseudomonadota > Gammaproteobacteria > Chromatiales > Chromatiaceae > Thiocapsa. The sequence continues at coordinate 1,038 of JBGSKP010000571.1, forward strand.
TGCGTTTCGGATTGGCCACCTCAATGGGTTCGATCGGGGATAACGAGATGCTGATCGGCGGCGGCATGGCCGGCAATCTGCCGGGTTGGGGGAATTACAATGCGGGACCCTTTGGCCTCAATACGAGCGGGGAGCCGAACAATGCCATCATCCGTAATCCGCTCGAGACCGATACGCCGTCGCTGCTCGTCAACCTCCCGGCTGCGATCGCGGAGAATCGCGGAAGCGCCGTGAACTTCCTGATCGGCCGCGTCGGTTCTTATCTGCTTCAGCTTGAGCTCTCCGCGATGCAACGCGAGGGGCGCGGGGAGGTGATCTCGAGCCCACGCGTCATCACTTCCGATCAAAAAGAGGCACGGATCGAGGTCGGTAAGAAGATTCCCTACTCGACAGTGTCTCAAGACGGCACGGAGGTGCAATTCGAGAATGCCACTCTGAGTCTGACCGTGACGCCGGCCATCACACCGGACGATAGAATCATCATGGATCTGGTGGTGACCAAAGATGAACCTGATTTCACGCGTACCGCGGCCGACGGGACACCGACGATCAACACGCGCGAGATCGAGACCCGCGTTCTCGTCGAGAACGGCGAGACTGTGGTTCTAGGCGGTGTCTATGAGCGCACCAAGTCGTTTGCGAAGGAGCAAGTGCCCTGGCTCGGGGACGTGCCTGTGCTGGGGCGTCTGTTCAAACAAGAGTTTCGCGAGGACATCAACTCGGAGCTCCTAATCTTTGTGACGCCTAAAATCCTCAAGGGCGATCTGGGGAGCGACTGACGGCCTTCGCCACAGAAACGTGACCGCTCCGTTCAGGCTGGTTTGCCGGGATGGTGCGCGCGTACAGATCACAACGTTCGGGGCGGAGCCGATCACCCGGTGGGTCGGTCGATGTCGCTATTTTCTACATCCTCGTGCGCGGGCATTAAGGTGTCGTTGCCCTTGCCCACGCACCGAAAATCTGGCATACCTTCTCTATGATGCGAGCACAGAACATTTTTATCGTCGGTCCCATGGGTGCCGGCAAGAGCACGGTCGGACGTCAGCTTGCCGAGACCCTCTCCTACACCTTCAAAGACAGCGACCAGGAGATCCAGCGTCGTACCGGCGTGGACATCCCGACCATCTTCGAATTCGAAGGCGAGGCGGGTTTTCGCAACCGCGAGCGCCAGGTCATCGAGGAGTTGGTGAACGAGGAGCGGATCGTGCTCGCAACCGGCGGCGGGGTGGTCCTATCGGCTGAAAATCGCCAGGATCTCGCCGCGCGGGGCGTCGTCATCTACCTGCATTGCAGCCCCGAGCAGCAGTACGCCAGAACCGCACGGGACCGCAATCGACCGCTCCTGGACACAGACGATCCGCTGGCGCGCCTGCGCGAGATCATGGAAGAGCGCGAGCCGCTCTATCGCCAGGTCGCGGACATGGTCGTTTCGACCGAGAAGCGCGGCACCAGCTCCGTGGTCAAGGAGATCTGTCGGCGCCTGGAGTCGGAAGAAATCTGACGAATCGATCCGTCGGCGCGCGTGATCATTGCGCGGGTCAAGGATTCACCGGACTCCCCCGCTACCGACTTCATCGCAATCCAGTAAACGAGACTGCGGCCACGCCTTTCGGGGGATGTCCCGAGCCCGGCCGCTCGACCGGAGCACTGCCATGACCTGGAGCCTGACTGTCGCCCTTGGGGCGCGTGCCTACCCGATTCACATCGGATCCGGGCTGATCTCGAACCCCGACCTCTACCGGCCACATGTGCTTGGCTCGCAGGTCATGGTGGTGACCAACGAGACCATCGCCCCGCTCTATCTGGAGCCGCTGCGCAGAGCGCTTGAGGACTATCAGGTCAGCGAAGTGGTGCTTCCGGACGGTGAGCAATACAAGACACTGGAGGTTTGGAACAGGATTTTCGACGCCTTACTGCAGGCCCGCTTCGGGCGCGACTGTACGCTGGTTGCCCTCGGCGGCGGCGTCATCGGCGATATGACGGGTTTTGCCGCGGCCTGCTACCAGCGCGGCGTTGCCTACATCCAGGTGCCGACGACGCTGCTCGCCCAGGTCGACTCATCCGTCGGCGGCAAGACTGGCATCAATCATCCTGCCGGGAAAAACATGATCGGGGCGTTTCACCAGCCTTTGGCGGTGATCGCCGACACCTCGACTCTTGCCACTTTGCCGCAGCGTGAGCTCTCGGCCGGACTGGCAGAGGTTTTAAAATATGGGCTCATCCGGGATGCGGCGTTTCTGGCCTGGCTCGAGACCCATATGGCCGAGCTGCTTGCACGTGACGCGGATGCTCTGGCCTACGTCATCCGGCGCTCTTGCGAGATCAAAGCGGAGATCGTCGCGGCGGACGAGCACGAAGCCGGTCAGCGTGCATTGCTAAACCTCGGTCACACCTTTGGTCATGCGATCGAGACCGCTACCGGGTATGGAACCTGGCTGCACGGAGAAGCTGTCGGAGTCGGGATCTGCATGGCGGCGCATCTGTCCGCACGCAACGGATGGCTTACCGAAGGCGATGTCGCACGGGTTCGCCGTCTGGTCGCGAGTGCCGGACTGCCGGTTGACCCACCTGCGGATCTGTCGGCCGAGCGTTTCCTGGAGCTGATGGCTGTCGACAAAAAGGTGCAGGACGGACGCTTGCGCCTGGTGCTGCTGCAACATCCGGGCGATGCCTTGGTGACGGCCGACATCGACCCCGATCACTTGCGGGCGACGCTTGCTGTCGGAGCGGCTTAAGCCGCGCACGGGCGGTCCCGTCTATCCAGTCGAGCGGACGACGTCGATGTCCCGGACACCGGAGCGGATCCCGGCTTCATGTTCTGCCCCGATCTGGAGCATATTGAATTCGGGTCGCTCGATGATGGCGCAGCGCGGCGACAAACCGCGACCTCTATGCCCGACTCTCAGCCGCCATCAACGCCCGGAAATCGCTTCGCGTTTTCGTTCGGCACATTGGACCGTCGTGCTCGACACGACCTAGTGCACCCGGACCGGATTGCTCCGAGCGATCCAGGGATGTGGCACGGCATCTGCTGAGCCGGTATGCTTGGCGGCCTTACCTTGCCCTGGCGACGAACGAGAACGAGGCGTTTCCCCACGCGAGGCACCGAACGACTGGAATCACCCGGATCAGGTCACTCGCATTCGACATCAGACGATTCAGCGCAATGATGACGTCCGACGCCGCTTGCGACAATCACACAAAGGAGTGAAGGTGTAAGCGCGTGCGCCGTGGCTCCATCATCTTCAGCAACATGTTTCCGAATCAGCGAGGTCAACGATGAGCCTTCGTGCCTATCCGCCTGCACAGGGTCTCTATGACCCGATCAACGAACGCGATGCCTGCGGCGTCGGCTTCGTCTGCAATATTAAAAACAAGAAGAGCCACATCATCATTCGGCAGGGGCTTGAGATCCTGGAGCGGCTCGCCCATCGCGGCGCCGTCGGCGCCGATCCCAAAGCTGGCGACGGTGCGGGCATTCTGGTGCAGATTCCTGATGCCTTTCTGCGGGCACAGGTGACATTCGAGCTGCCGCCTGTCGGTGAATACGGCGTGGGTATGGTGTTTCTTCCGCGCGACGCAGATGCAACCGTGCAGATGCTGGACGTCGTCGATCGCCAGGTGACCGCCGGTGGGCAGCGTGTGCTGGGGTGGCGTGATGTCCCGGTCGACAATCGCGATCTCGGGGAGAGCGTGCTCCCGACCGAACCGGTGATTCGACAGGTCTTCATCGGCCGCGGCCCAAGCTGCACCGATCAGGATACCTTCGAGCGCAAGCTCTTTGTGATCCGTAAGCGGATGGACAATGAGATCCGCGGATCGGATTTTGGCCAGACCCACTTCTACACCGCCTCGCTGTCGTCGCGGACGCTCAACTACAAGGGTATGCTGCTTGCCGAGCAGGTCGGCAACTACTATCTGGATCTGCGTGACGAGCGCTTCGAGTCGGCGCTTGCGCTGGTCCATCAGCGCTTCTCCACCAACACTTTCCCGACCTGGGATCTGGCTCATCCGTTTCGCATGATCTGCCACAACGGCGAGATCAACACCCTGCGCGGCAATGTGAACTGGATGGCAGCGCGGCGCCACACCATGCGCTCGGAGATCCTCGGCGAGGATCTGGATACCATCTGGCCGCTGATCCCCGAGGGCCAGTCCGATTCAGCCTGCTTCGACAACGCGCTTGAGCTGCTGGTCATGGGCGGTTATTCCCTGGCCCACGCCATGATGGTGCTGATCCCCGAAGCTTGGACCGGCAATCGCCTGATGGACGAGAAGCGGCGTGCATTCTACGAATATCACACGGCCATGATGGAGCCCTGGGATGGGCCGGCCGCGGTTGCCTTCACGGACGGACGCCAGATCGGTGCCACGCTCGATCGCAATGGGTTGCGTCCGGCGCGCTATCTGGTCACCAACGACGACATGGTGGTGATGGCCTCCGAGATGGGCGTGCTCGATATCGCCGAGGAGCACATCGTCAAGAAATGGCGTCTGCAGCCGGGCAAGATGCTTCTGATCGATCTGGAGCAGGGTCGCATCATCGACGATGCCGAGATCAAGACCCAACTCGCCGAGGCGAAGCCTTACGGTGAATGGCTCAAGAAGACCCAGATCAGACTCGAAGAGCTGCCAACCAGCGTCGGCCCCATGTCTCCCGACGACGCCACGCTGTTGGATGCTCAGCAGGCCTTCGGCTACACGCAGGAGGACATCAAGTTCCTGCTCACTCCGATGATTCTGACCGGACAGGAAGCGATCGGCTCGATGGGTGCGGATAGTCCGCCGTCGGTGCTCTCCGGTCGGCCCAAGCATCTGTCGACCTATTTCAAACAGAATTTCGCGCAGGTCACCAATCCGCCCATCGATCCGATCCGCGAGGAGCTGGTCATGTCGCTGGTCTGTATGATCGGACCACGGCCAAACCTGCTCGGGATCAACGAAGCCGGCAAACACTGGCGGCTCGAAACGCCTCAGCCGGTCCTGACCAACCAGGATCTGGAGCGCATTCGACATATCGAATACAGCGCCGGGGCAGCCTTCCGGACGAAGACGCTCGATATGGCGTATTCGGCGACCGAGGGTGCCGAGGGTATGGGTCCGGCCCTGGATCGACTTTGCGATCAAGCCGAGCAGGCGGTGCTTGCAGGCTACAACATCCTGATCCTGTCGGACCGCAACACCAACCTGGACTACATCCCCATCCCGGCGCTGCTGGCGACCTCGGCGGTGCATCACCATCTGATTCGCCGCGGACTGCGCACCAGCTCGGGAATCGTGCTCGAGACCGGAGCGGCCTTGGAAGTGCATCATTTTGCGACCCTCGAGGGCTACGGCGCAGAGGCGATCAACCCCTATCTGGCCTTCGACACCATCCAGTCGCTGTTGCCCGGGCTACCGGAGCCACTCACGTTTGAAGAGGCTCAATACCGCTATATCAAGGCGATCGGAAAGGGCTTGCTGAAGGTGATGTCCAAGATGGGCATCTCGATGCTGGAGTCTTATTGCGGGGCTCAGATCTTTGACGCCATCGGACTGAATACGCCGTTCATTCAGCGGTACTTCACAGGGACCCAATCCAAGGTCGAGGGGATTGGGTTGCGCGAGGTTGCCGAGGAGGCTGTGCGCTGGCATTCGCAGGCATACGGCCGCGAGCAGATCTACCGCAAGCATCTGGATGTGGGTGGGGACTACGCCTATCGGCTGCGCGGCGAAGACCATGTCTGGACCCCGGAGACCATCTCGAAACTTCAACACGCGACGCGGGCTAAAAACTTCGAGACCTTCGGCGAGTACTCGCACCTGATCAACGATCAATCCGAGCGACTCTTGACCTTGCGTGGCCTCATGGAGTTCAAATTCGCCGCCGAGCCGATCCCGATCGAAGAGGTCGAGTCCGCCAGCGTGATCGTCAAACGCTTTGCGACGGGTGCCATGTCGTTCGGATCCATCTCGCCGGAAGCTCACTCCACGCTTGCCAAAGCGATGAACGCGATTGGCGGCAAGTCCAATACGGGTGAGGGCGGCGAAGAGCCGGAGCGCTATCGACCCTTGTCGGATGGTTCCGCGAACCCGGAGCGCTCGGCCATCAAGCAGGTTGCGTCGGGCCGTTTCGGCGTTACGGCCGAGTATCTCGTGAATGCGGACGACATCCAGATCAAGATTGCACAGGGGGCAAAACCCGGCGAGGGCGGCCAGTTGCCTGGTCACAAGGTGAGTGCTCAAATCGCCCGCGTGCGCCATTCCACGCCGGGCGTGGGGCTTATCTCGCCTCCGCCGCACCATGACATCTATTCGATCGAAGACCTTGCCCAGCTTATTCACGACCTCAAGAACGTGAATCCACGGGCGCGTATCTCGGTCAAATTGGTTTCCGAGATGGGTGTCGGAACGGTTGCTGCGGGTGTTTCCAAAGCCCATGCCGATCACGTCACCATTGCGGGATATGACGGAGGGACCGGTGCAAGTCCGCTCACATCGATCAAGCACGCCGGCTCGCCTTGGGAGATCGGCCTAGCGGAAACGCATCAGACGCTGGTGCTCAACCGCCTGCGTGGCCGCATCGCGGTCCAGGTCGACGGGGGTATGCGAACCGGGCGGGATGTCGTGATCGGCGCCCTGCTCGGGGCCGACGAGTTCGGCTTTGCGACCGCACCCTTGATCGTCGAGGGCTGCATCATGATGCGCAAATGTCATCTCAATACCTGCCCGGTGGGGGTGGCGACCCAGGATCCGGAGTTGCGCAGACGCTTTACCGGTCAGCCTGAGCACGTCATCAACTTTTTCTTCTTCGTGGCTGAAGAGGTCCGGCAGTTGATGGCTAAGCTCGGCTTCCGCACCATGAACGAGATGATCGGTCATTCCGAGCGCATTGAGATGCGCCGTGCCATTGACCATTGGAAGGCGCAGGGGTTGGATTTTTCGCGGCTGCTTGCCCGCCCCGATGTCGGCCCGGAGGTTGCCGTCTACAATTGCGAAGCCCAGGACCATGGTATCGAGCACGCGCTCGACCACCAGTTGATTCGTGAGGCCGCGCCGGCACTTGAGCGCCGCGGGCCGGTGCGGATCCAGACCGAGATTCGCAACTACAACCGTTGCTTCGGAACCATGCTTTCGGGCCGAGTTGCCGAGCGCTTCGGCCATGCCGGCTTGCCCGACGACAGTATCTACATCAAGACGAAGGGGACGGGTGGTCAGTCGTTTGGCGCATGGGTCGCTCACGGGGTGACCATTGAGCTCGAAGGCGAGGCCAATGACTATGTCGGTAAGGGTCTTTCGGGGGGGCGCCTGATCATTTATCCGCCGGCGGAATCGGCGATCGAGCGCGCCGAAGACAACATCATCGTGGGCAACACGGTACTCTATGGGGCGATCAGTGGTGAGTGCTTCTTCCGTGGCGTTGCCGGTGAACGTTTCTGTGTCCGTAACTCCGGCGCAACCGCCGTGGTCGAAGGCGTCGGCGACCACGGCTGTGAGTACATGACCGGCGGGATCGCAGTCGTGCTGGGTCCCACCGGAAGAAACTTTGCAGCCGGCATGTCGGGTGGCGTGGCCTACGTTCTGGACGAGGAAGGCAAGTTTGCGGATCACTGCAACTTAGCCATGGTGGAGCTTGAGCCGATCGCCGCGGAGGACCTCCTGCTGGAGGCGATCGATCACCAGGGCGGGGATCTGGAGGCCCATGGCCTCGTTGATCTGAGCCAGGACATGAGCCGGCACGATGCCATCCGGCTCAAGCTGCTCATCGTCAAGCATCTGCATTACACCAACTCGGCTGTGGCGCGACGGGTTCTCGACGACTGGGAAAATCAGTTAACAAAGTTCGTCAAGGTGATGCCGGTCGATTATCGAAAGGCACTCGAAGCCATGCAGATGCGCCAAAGCCGTCCGCCGCAGACGATCAAGCAATCGAAGGGGATTGTGGATCATGGGTAAGCCGACCGGATTCATCGAAATCGAGCGGCGCGACCGGCGCTATCAGCCGGCCGCCGATCGCGTCGTTCATTACAACGAATTCGTGATCCCGCTGGCGGATCAAGAGGTCAGAGAACAAGGGGCGCGCTGCATGGACTGCGGTATCCCCTTCTGCCACCAGGGATGCCCCGTCAACAACATCATTCCGGATTGGAATGACCTGGTCTATCGGGGCGACTGGCAATCGGCGATCGATGTCCTGCACTCGACGAACAATTTTCCGGAGTTCACCGGACGCATCTGTCCGGCACCCTGCGAGGCCGCCTGCACCTTGAATCTAGACGACAAGCCGGTCGCCATCAAGACGATCGAGTGTGCCATCGTCGACAAAGCCTGGCAGGAAGGCTGGATCAAGCCACAGGTTCCGGAGCGTCGGACAGGCAAACGGGTTGCCGTGGTTGGTTCGGGTCCGGCCGGTCTGGCAACCGCCCAGCAGCTTGCGCGGGCGGGTCACCAGGTTCATCTTTTCGAGAAGGCCGATCGCATCGGTGGACTTCTCCGGTATGGGATCCCGGATTTCAAGCTTAGCAAGTCGCTGATCGATCGGCGGATGGCACAGATGCGCACCGAAGGTGTGGAATTTCACACCAATGCGCACATCGGTGTGGATCTACCGGTTAGCCGGTTGCGGGAGGAGTACGACGCGGTTGTGCTCGCGGGCGGATCGGAGAAACCACGTGATTTGGAGATCCCGGGGCGCGAACTCGCCGGGATTCACTTCGCGATGGATTTTTTAACGCGCAACAGCCGGCGCGTTCAAGGCTCCTACATTCCGGATGAGGACTTCATCAGCGCTCACGGCAAGCATGTGGTGGTGATCGGGGGCGGCGATACCGGCTCGGATTGCATCGGCACCTCCAATCGACACGGCGCCAAGTCTGTGACCCAGATCGAGATCCTGGATAAGCCACCCGAGAAAGAAGACAAGGGTTTGACCTGGCCTGACTGGCCGAATCGACTGCGCACGTCCAGCTCGCAGGAAGAGGGTTGCGAGCGGCTTTGGAATGTTGCCTCCACAGGGTTTGCCGGCGATGAAGCGGGGCGGGTCAGAGCCCTGCGCTATGAGTTGGTGCGCTGGGAGCGGAACAGTGACGGGCGATGGAAAATGCATCCCGTTGCGGATAGTGGCGGCGAGATCAAAGCTGATCTGGTGCTCCTGGCGATGGGTTTCGTCCATCCGGTTCATGATGGCATGATCGCGGAGTTACGCGAAGGGGCCGGTCTTGAGTTGGACCCGCGGGGGAATGTGAAGGGTTCGACCGAAGGGCCTGGTGCCTATCACACAACTGTTGACGGTGTGTTCTGTGCCGGGGATATGCGGCGTGGCCAATCCCTGGTGGTCTGGGCGATCCGGGAAGGTCGCCAGTGTGCTCGGGCCGTCGACGAATGGCTAATGGGTCGATCGGATCTGGCGCGTTAGTCAGAGGTGGACCGCCAACAAGCTGCCCAATTCATGCTCGACTGTCTGCGAACGATGGTCGTGAAGAAGGGCTCGGATCTATTTATCTCGGCGGGCTTCCCGCCGGCCTGTAAGATCGACGGGCATATGACACCGATCAGTGAGCAGGCGCTGTCATCGTCGCAAACCAATGTGCTGGTTCGCTCAATTATGAACGATCGGCAGGTTCGTGATTTTGATGCGACAAAGGAATGCAACTTTGCGGTGAGTCCGCAGGGAGTCGGCCGATTCCGGGTGAATGCCTTTGTGCAACAAGGGCATTGTGGCGCGGTGTTGCGCACGATCAACGCGAACATTCCGGAAATGGATGGCCTCGGACTCCCGCCGGTGCTCAAGGATATCGTGATGGCCGAGCGAGGTTTGGTCCTCGTCGTTGGCGGCACTGGCTCGGGTAAGTCCACATCGCTGGCGGCCATGCTCGGGTATCGCAACCAAAACAGCTATGGCCACATCATTACGATTGAGGACCCTGTCGAGTACGTGCATCCGCATCGCCATTGTCTTATTACTCAGCGTGAAGTCGGTGTGGATACCGAAAGCTGGGATATCGCGCTTATGAATACGCTGCGTCAGGCGCCGGATGTGATTTTGATTGGTGAGATTCGCAGTCGCGAGACCATGGAGCATGCGATCAATTTTTCCGAGACGGGTCATCTATGTCTCTCGACATTGCATGCCAACAACGCCAACCAAGCCCTTGACCGCATCATCAATCTGTTTCCGGAAGAGCGTCGGACCCAGCTTCTGATGGATCTGTCCTTAAATCTCAAGTCGGTTATCTCTCAGCGGCTGTTGCCTTGCACGGACGGGGGGCGCACCGCTGCCATTGAGGTGATGATCAACTCGCCCCTGATCCAGGATTTAATCTTCAAAGGGGACGTGGGTTCCATCAAGGGAATCATGAAACGCTCGCGCGAGCTCGGCATGCAGACCTTTGACATGGCGCTGTTCGATCTCTATGAGGCAGGCAAGATTAGCTACGAGGATGCGTTGCGTAGCGCGGATTCGATGAATGAGCTGCGCTTAGCCATTAAGCTGGAGGGTCACGAGGCGCAGGGTCGGGACCCGTTCGCCGAGATGGATGGGCTACGCATTCTCGGCGACGGGGATTCTATCGACCCCTCCACCTTCGGCGATTCATTGGACATCTCCTCGATGGTTGGCCACTTAAATGCCGCGCACGGAGAACGTAAAGTCTAGCGACACGCAGCATGGACATCACCTCTTACCTTGAGATGATGATTCGGCAGAAGGCGTCGGATCTCTTCTTTGTTCCCGGCACGCCGGCGAAGATCAAGATCGAGGGCGTCATGCGCTCGATCGGCGAGACACCCCTGACACCTGCGTTTTGTCGCGAGGCCATCGCTTCGGTCGTCAGTCTGGAACAAGCCAGGGAATTTGCCGAGACGCTTGAGATCGATTTCGCCATCGCCCTTGAAGGTCGGGGGCGTTTTCGAGTGAATGCATATCATCAGCGCAGCAGCCCGGCGATGGTGCTGCGCTATATTCGCACGAGTATCCCGACCCTGGAGGAGCTGGATCTCCCTCCGATTCTCAGTGAATTAGTGATGCACAAGCGCGGGGTTATCCTGATGGTCGGAGCGACCGGTTCAGGAAAATCGACGACCCTTGCAGCGATGATCGATCACCGCAATCGCAAGACCTCAGGACACATCGTCACTATCGAGGATCCGATCGAATTCTTGCACCCCCACCAGCAATGTGTTGTCAGCCAACGCGAGCTTGGACTGGATACCAAGAGCTACAGTAACGCTCTAAAAAGCGCTCTGAGAGAGGCGCCGGACGTCATCCTGATCGGAGAGATTCGCACACGCGAGACGATGGAGGCGGCGCTCGAGTTGGCCGGTACGGGTCACCTGGCGATTTCGACGCTCCATGCCAATAATGCTTATCAAGCGATGAAGCGGGTCGTCAATATGTTCCCGCAGGACATGCACAAGACCCTCTTTACGGATCTGTCGGCTTACATGCGTGCCGTGGTCTCGCAACGACTGGTGCGCACGACGACCGGCGCGCGTTGCCCAGCCATCGAGGTGTTGGTCAACACGCCCCACATTGCGGATCTCATCCGGGACGGGCGCATTGATGAGATCGAGGAAGCGATGCAGGGGCAGGGCGACGATGGAACTACGACCTTTGACGATGCGCTCCTGAATCTGTATCGCAAAGGGGCGATATCGCTTCAAGAAGCGCTGGGCAATGCTGATTCGGCGCCGAATCTGGAAGCCAAGATAAACTTCGCTTGATCCCACGGTGACTCATTGCGCGCTTAGGATCTGCCCGAGGGGGATCGGCCCGAGGTGCCTGCGGCGCGCCTCAAAACTTCATCTGAAGTCCTTTGACCTTATTGCGGAAGTCGCGCGTCACGGCCTCCGCATCCTGGTCGCTTGCAATGACCTTCGGGGTCAAGACCACCACCAATTCGGTTCGCAAGGATTTCTTGCTGCGTTGACCGAAGAGCGGCCCGGCAAAGGGAAGGTTGTAAAGCCCGGGCACGCCCTGGTTGGTGTCGTTACGCTCATTTTGGATCAACCCCCCGAGCACGACGGCCTGGTTGGAGCGCACAGCAACGGAGCTGTTGATCTTGCGGGTTGAGAAGGTCGGTGAATCCAATGTGGATCCGCCACTGCCTCGTTCGTCGACCGTGCTGACCTCCTGCTCGATTGTCATTTGAACGAGGCCTCCCGGAGTGACGCGTGGCTTGACCTTCAGCTTGACACCTGTCTGCCGGTATTCGATGGAATTCAACACCCGGTCCGCAGCCTGAAGACCCTGCTGTTGGGCGGTTACCGTCGGGACGTCCTTGCCGACCTGGATCTGCGCTTCCTGATTGTCCATCACCATCACCGAGGGGGATGAGAGCACATTGACCAGATTATCCTTAGCCAGGGCGCTTAAGGTTGCGCGAATCGTATTGGGCCGTGAGATCACAGACCAATTGAAGCCGGGGAAACTCGGGAGAAAACTGGTGTTGGCCGAGTCGCCAGAGCCCAGGCTGAACTGACTTCGCTGCTCCTCCGTGGCCAGTCCGAAGAAATTCCACTGCACCCCATACTTGAGGTTTCCCTCTAGGGCGATCTCGACGATCGTGGCCTCGATCAGCACCTGAAGCGGGAGAATATCCAGTTGCTTGAGCGCATCGAGGATCTTTTTGTAGTCCTTTGGGCTCGCCCTGACCATCAGTGAATTATTGGTTGCATCGGCGACGATGCTGACTTTGTCGGAGAGTTCGATCTCACGCGTCGAGCTTTTGCGCGGGCCGGACTGCCCCGGTCCACCAAGGCCGCCGTCCGAATCCGAATCCGAGCCAGCGTCCGAGTCCGAGCTATCACCGAAAGAACCGATTGATGAGCCACTCATTCCAGGGGCAATCCCGCCGACCGATTCGCTGCGCCCTGAGTCCGATCCACCGAAGAGTTGCGAGAGCGTGTCGGCCAGATTCTCGGCATCGCCGTGACTGACCCGATAGACGAAGACTCGCTCGGCCGCATCGCCGGTCGCCTCGGCCATGTCGAGCCGCTCGATCCAATTGCGCGCCTGGTCCAGATAGCTGGCTTGCGGGGAGACCACGAGCAAGGCATTGGCGGATTCAACCGGGACGAATCGGAAGACACCTTTCAGCGGGTTGCTACCCTCGTCGCCCAGCAGGGTCTCGAGCTGGGTGACCACTTCGTTGGCCTTGGCATACTCCAGGACGAAAAAGCCGACGGAGAGTCCGGTCATCCAATCGACATCGAAGACGCGGATGGTATCAAGCAGGTTGCCCATGTCCGGGCTGGTTCCGGCGATGACGATGAGGTTACGGAGATTGTCGACGCGAATGACACTCCCGTCGGGCGCCAGAGGCTGAAGGATGTTGCTCATCTCTTCGGCGCCGATGTATTGCAGCGGCACCACCTGGACACTGAAGCCCTCGGGCAGGGCGCGCCCCGAGTCGCCGAGCTGGGGGACCACCCGACCCTGCACGGCATTCGCCAGGGGAACGACTTCATAGGCACCGCCGGTGTAGACGATGGCAGCGTTGTTCATCCGCAAGAGTGTTTCGAGGGTCGGGATCAGATGGTCGCGACGCAGTGGTCGACCGGTCTGCAGGGAGGTGACACCCTGAACGGCAGGGTGCAGTGAATAGTTCACCTGCAAGAGGTCGCCAAGAATGACCTTGACGACCTCTCGGATATCGGTTCCGTCGAAATTCAGGGTCACGTCGCCGGGACTGGTATCGACGCGAGGCGGCTGAATCTCCCGGACGAATGTGCCGGTTCCACGCTTGAGTGAGTCGACCGCCGCGCCGGATGTGTCGTCATCGCCGTGCAAGGCGATGGTCGCCGCCTCTGTGCCGCCCACGGGCCCGATGCCGGGTAAGCCGCCATCGGCTGCGCGGGTACCTGCGTCCTGCATGGAGTCGACGCGCACGGTGGGATCCCAATAGGCGCGTTCGCACCCGCTCGTCACCAGCGCGAGGGCGAGCAGAAGAACAAGCCCTGCCGATGGGCCTGGGAGGTTTGGCCGCATGCAGTTGTCGTTGGCATCCATCACTGATTGGTTCGGGTTGGGTCGACGCGGCGGGCCGTCACCACTAGTTATCCTGTGGATCATCTTCGGGGGAGTCCGCGGGTCGGCGCATCCGGGGCATCCGGGGCATCTGCTCGCGGATACTCATCGGAGAATCGGGTGGCGATACTTTGCCGTAATCGCGCAATATTAGCGCATCCTGCACACCCTGTCGCTCAAGCAGGACGCGATCGGGCAGGATGGTTTGAACGGACCAACCGGCGAACTCGTCGCCGATGCGTAGACGACGCAGCCGCTCCTGGGCCGGATCCTTGACCCAGGCCGAGACCAGCGTCGGGGTGATAATAACCGCACTGAGATCCATACCGGCAAGCGATGCCTCCAGATCGGTTTCAGGGACGCTGTCCTCGACCGAGTCCGCCTCGTCGTCGGGTCGACGTTCCGGACGAAACAGGGGACGATCGGTCAGGCTTGAATAGGCGTCTTTGCTTTCGGACGAGGCAAGTTGATCCAACGGATCAGGCTCGGCCTCTTCTGTGACAGCGGTTTCCGACGACCCTATGTCGTTCAACCCGCCGTTGGGTGAGCCGGGCGGCCAATCCTTCCACTGATAGACGATCATCAGCGCCAAAGCCAGCAGAAGGCTCCCGGGAAGCCACCTGGTCACGAATCACCTCCGAGTGTGAAGCCGAAGATGTCGAGTCTCACGGTGAGCTCTCCCGCTGGATTGATCGGCGGGCGCCGGATCGCGCGGGGATCAGGTGCAATCGACTGAGGGCGGGACGAGGAGCGCACCGAGACCTGATCAACAAAGAGGAATGGTCGAGCCTGCTCCAGATCGTAGAGGACATCAAGCAGTGTCTCGGTTGACCCCTGGATCTGGGTACGCACCCTGACCCGCGGTGGCGTTTCCTCAGCCGGCGCTGGCAGGATCTGGGTGCTGATCAGGCGGCCGTTGGCGGCGGTGACAATGTCCTGAACCTTGCGCTGAAGCTCCGCTCCGGCCAGCGATTCTGTCGGTGCGTTGAAATAGAACGCCTTGAAGCTTTCGTTGGCGCGAACCCGCTCGAGCTCGAGCTGTAGATCGGGGAGCGTTCGGATCATGCGACGATAGCGCGCGAGCTGATCTTCGCTGTCGTCGATCGCCGATGCCAGGCGGCCCATCTCGGCGCTCCAGTAGAGCGCGACGGTGCCGATGAGCAGCAGGGGAACCGACAGGATCAAAACCCACGCGAGAATACAGACTGCCTTCGATGGCGATTGCGGCTTCATTCGTCCCTTGTGCGCGAGAAACGCAGTGAGATGTTGAACCTTTCCTTACCGGTCTGGGGAACCTGGGTCACAGGTGAGCGGAATGTCACCTCGTCGATGCCCGGTGCCTGCTCCAATAAGGCAATTAATGCAGTCGCCTGTCCGGATTCGCCGCGCAGCTCGACCTGACCACTGTTGTAGTCGAGTGTCTGGATCCAGGTATCGTCCGGGATACGGTCGCTCAGCTCGCGCAGCAGAACCAGAATATTCGGCTCGTCCCATTTCTGCTGTAGCACAGCCGTGCTGCCGAGGCGCGCCCGCTCCAGTTCCTGGCGTAGATCGTCGACCGCTACCGCCTCGCCGCGTGCTCGCCGCATCTCGGCGTCGAGCATCGAGGCATACTGCCGTTGCTGCCAGAGCGGTCCGATCAGTGCGGCAAGCATGAGTGTAACGGCCGCCACCCACAACAGCGTATCGAGTCGCAAGACCCCAAGTCGGCGTTTGGGTCTCTCCTCCACCGGCAGCAGGTTTGCCGAGGGCCATGCGCCTTTCCAGGAGATGCAATCAATTGGGGCGCCCGCGTCGCGCATCCGTTTGATCCACGCCTCGACAAGGTCGCGCCGGCACAGTGCGAGGTCGACAGTCAGACGCGGCGCCGCCTTAGGACCCGGCCGTAGGGCGAAATCGTGAAGCACGTCGCTGGCTTGAAACGGGGAGAGTCGGTCCAGCTCGTAGCGGATCACCTGCGGGAGGTTGCCGCGCACCTGTGCGGGGAGCGATACGCTGCGTGTCAGAATGATCTCGGAGGGCATCATCAAGACGCGCTTAGGGGCCGGATCATGGGTGGAGTGCGCGATCTCGGGCAGGGGCATAAAGGCGTCGAGATCAAGCTCGCCGGCCGGCTCACGCTGCTCGCCGATGGCCAGGACGAGCTGTGCCTTCGATCCAGCGGGTTCGATGAGGAGGCGGCGGTCGAGATGGGCCAGGAGCAACTGGATCCGCTCCGGTAGACAGGCAATCAACGCGCTCCGGGCCGTGGCATAGACGTCATCGAGGCTCATCCCGAGGCCGGTCGACCGCCGACTGAAGCTATTAAGACGATCGATCAGTGCCATAAGTTTCAGTCTGAATCTGTCGGTCAGTCGAAAAGGAAGTCAGATGCCGTCCATCCTGGTGAGTTCTTCCGAAAAGTGTAAGTCCACCTGCGTTTGTGGTACCAGTCACCCGGATCCGGAATCACCATCTGGTGCCGCCGCCGGCGCGGCGGGTAACCCAAAGCGGCGCCAACGGATCTGGTAAGGTGGCTGCTGGCCGGACATCACTTCAACCAGTGCCTCCATGCGGCGTCCGGCGCCATCCGCGCCAACCTCACTGACATCGATGCGGTAGAGTGGGCCGGCACGATCGACGACCCGTGGCCCGCCGCTGTCCTCGAACAGCGGTGAATCACGCTCGGCAATAAGTCTCTGCGCATTGTCCAACGGAATCCCCTGTGTCGCCGCCATGGCCGCAGCGGAGGCGAACCGATCATCGAGTTCACCGCCTTCAAGATCCACACTCACCTCGGGGGCGAGCCGTCGATAGATCTCGGGGGTCATTCCAAGGACCTGCATGAGCTCCTCGACCAGGTTGAACGGCATATCTTTGGCCCCGATCGCACGCCCGGCATCGAGATAGTCCGAATCCTCGGCGCCGTTGAGCAATGACGCATCGTTCTCGTCGCGCCAATCAACGATGGCCGAGGCCAGTGACGAGGCCGGATCCTCCTCCATGCCCAACGCCACCAGCAAAGCCGACAGCAACTCGGGTGTTGCCTCGTTCAGATCGATCCGGGATGCCTCGTTAAACACCCGGATCATCAGATCGACCTCCGCGAACCGCCAGGGCAAAGCCGCGCCGTTCGGCAACCAGACGGGAATGACCTCATCGGTTGTCTCGGGCGGCGGCATTGCAAAAACCAGGGCCGCGAACGCAATAGCCGCCTCGGATACGGCTCTGAAGCGGGCGGCCGCGATATGATTCTCGCTAAGTGCCGTCTCGGTGCGCTGCGCTGCGGTCATGCCGACCGCCATGACGGTCAGCAGGGTGAGAACCCAAAGCACCAGGACCAGGGCGATTCCTCTCTGACGCGCCGCCATGACAACTCTCTCGGTCAATACTGTGCTGCCGCAAGACTGACCATGAGGTCCGGCCAGGACTGAGCCGGTGTCGCCAGACGAATCTGCAACAGGCTTGGCAGGGTCGACTGCCCGAACCACTCCTCGTGCCAATCGGGCTCGGTTTCACCGTCCGCCGTGCCGAAATAGGCGATGGCGAACTCTGCAACAGGGCTCAACAGTAAGGTTCGACCAAAAGCCCCGGCTGCAACGTCCGTATTCGGGGGGATCTCGTCCAGCGAGAGCTTGGACTCCGCTTCCAGGGGTTCCCAGCTCGGGATGTCGTCCGACCCCTCGAGCACCTCGGGATGGATCAGCCAATAGGTCAACACGAGCGCCTCGCTATCGTCCAGCGCGACGAGACCGAGGCGCAGGATGTACAGACCGGGCACCCCGACCTGCTCGGACAGCGGCGCGGCGAACTCAAGCCGTTCGCTATCCCCGGCAAAGACGGTGAGCGTCTCGGCCTCGACCATCACAGTCGTCGGTCTGGCCTGGCTGAGGGTCGACATCAGGAAATCCCGCGTGATGCGCACCTCGGAGACCCGCTCGGAGACCGCCTCAACGCTCTCCCAGGCGCGCGAGCCCAGGCTCAATCCGGAAAACAGCATCAGGGTGATCAAACTGACGATCGCCAGTGCGATCAGCAACTCGACCAGAGTGAAGCCCCGCTGCTTGAGGTATACCGAAACCTGCCGCCCAACAGGGCCTGAAGTCATGCCATTCAAAATCCTAAACCGCGTCAGTGACGACGCACAGAGATAGATTCGAGACCGAGCCAAAGCGAACGTAGCGCATCTGAGACCGGACGCGGCTTAGAAGCGCTCACCGAGCCGCAATGTTGACAGGGTCACGCGCCGCACTTGAGTGCCGTCCTGCCAGATCGCGGTCGCGTTGACCCGATAGGGGCTCGCCGGGGGTTCCGCACCAAATTCTTCCCCGAGCTCCATTGGCAGGATCGAGACCTCCCAGGCGATGCCCTCTTCGGGATCGCCCGCAACCGTACCCTCCTCCAGCGCAATGGTGCTACCGACCTGATTGAGCTTGGCCTCGGCCAGCGAAGCGGCGCGACTGTATTGGGATGAGACCAGCGTTGTCTGGCTCGCCTGCGAGAAGATCTGCATCAAGACGCCGAGCGAAATTGACAGGATCGCAAAGGCGACGAGCACCTCCAGCAGGGAGAAGCCTGTTTGATGCACGCGACCCAGACGCGTGGTGTTCATGGCGTCCCGATCATCATCGTTGGACCTATTGCTCCCAAGTCGCCATGCGCACGCGCCCCGTCAACCAACTAACCCCCACCTGATAGCCCGCATCACCGGATGCCAGGATTATCCGCCCGCCGGTGGAGCTGCCGTCCGGGAAGAAACGGATTCCCCCGCGCTGCGCGTCGATCATCTCGCGATCGGCCGCTTCGAGCTGCAGGTGAAGGCGCTTGGGGATGCTCAGATTACGGTGTCCGGGAAGCTCCAGCCGATGCCCCTCGACATCAATGACGAGGACAACATCCTCACCCTGGCGAATTGCCAGCTCACGCGCAAGACGCAGGCTGCTGAGCGTACGCCGGGCGGCAGCCTTCATCTCCACGCCGGGCATGGCCGATGAGAACATCGGCGGTACGGCCGACATGGCAAGCGCGGCGATCGCCATGACAACCAGAAGTTCCACCAGCGTGAAACCCCGATGCCGCCGCGGCGAACGGGCGATCAAAGCAAGCCCCTTGCCGACCCCGCGACAAAAGAAGAGGTTACTCCCAACTTGCAATATCCGCGTTTTCGCCCTCCCCGCCCTCCCGGTTATCCGCACCGAGCGACCAGATGTCGAAAGGACCATGCTCGCCGGGAAACCGATATTGATAGTCGAAGCCCCAAGGGTCCTTTGGCACATCGCCTTTCCTGAGATAGGGGCCGTTCCAGTTCTGGATGTTGGCCGGCTTCTCGACGAGGGCCTGCAGACCCTCTGACTGCGTCGGGTAGCGACCAACCTCGAGGCGGTACATATCAAGCGTTGCGGCCAGATTTTCGACCTGAAGCTTACCTGTCTTGGTTTTGGATGTGCCCAGGAAGCTCATCACCTGGGGACCGACCAGCCCGGCGAGCAGGCCCAGGATGGCGAGAACAACGAGCAGCTCGACGAGCGTGAAACCCTGCGTGCGCTTTGTTTTCATGGAATACATTGCTCGATTCGGATGCTTTTTGACATCCCGGTGATTGTAAGAGGTTGGTGCCACTGGACCAAGGCGGTTTGAATACGGATCTTCAGCGTTGCCGACCAGGTGAGGACGCGACTCAGAAAACCAGTTCGTTGGCCCCGAGGATCGCCATCAGGATCGAGATGATGATCCCGGCGACCACGACGCCCAGTCCGATTATGAGAATCGGCTCAAGCAGTGTGAGCATACTCTGTACACTGGTGCGGGTCTCTCGATCATAAATACTGGCGACCTTCGCAAGCATGCCATCCAGACTCCCGGATTCCTCGCCGACGCGGATCATCTGGAGCGCCAGATCCGGCAACACCTTCAGGCGGGACAGGGGTCCGGCGAGACCGCGGCCGTGTTTGAGGTCATCGCCCGCTTCGTTCAACAATCCGAACAGCTTGCGGTTTGAGACCACTTCCTTGGCGAGCGTCAGCGCGCTAAGCAAAGGCAGTCCATTCTTCAACAGCGTCGCCAGGGTGTGGCAGAGACGCGCCGTCTCCATCTTCCAGATGAGATCGCCGAACAGCGGGACACTCAGGATCTTATGATCAAAACGGTTACGCACCGCAGGGTTCTGCAACCAGCGTTCCAGCACAACGGCGATGAGCGCAATCGCGACCAACATGGCCCACCAATAGTTGCGGAATACGTCTCCGGTCGCAACCACGATTTGAGTCGGCAACGGCAGGGCCTCGCCCATGTCTTCAAAGAGCACGGAGAACTGGGGCACCACAAAGACCAGCAGCATGATCACCGACAGTCCGGCGACCACCAGCAGGATGGATGGATAGACCAGCGCCGAGATGACCGTCTGACGCAGCTCACCCAGTCGTTCCAGATAATCGGCGAGACGGTCCAGAACCTGGTCCAGGGCGCCGCTCGCCTCGCCGGCTCGGACCATGTTGATATAGAGCCGCGGAAACTGACCATCCTGCATGTCGAGCGCATTGGAGAAGGTGGCGCCGCCGCGCACGCGTTCCTGCAAATCGGCGAGGACCTTGACCAGATGCTCCTCCGGCGTGAGATCGACCAGGATCTGAAGCGATCGATCCAGGGTCATCCCGGCCTCCAGGAGGGTCGCCAGCTCACGGGTGAGGATGCTGACCTCCTTCTGGTTGATCCGGCGACGTCGCGTCCGACCGAATCGGCCACGCAGCCCGGCCGATGAGCGCGTCTCAAGCGGTATCAGCCCGTCCGACTGGAGTTGACGGACCAAGGCGGCCTCGTTGTCCGCCACGAGTTCACCCTCAATGGCTTCTCCGTCAAGCTTGACAGCCCGGTAGAAATACTTCGGCAATTCAGTCCCCCGGTTAAACCCTGTTCGGCGCGTTTCGTGCTGTTGGCTCAGTGGGTCAGATCCGTGTTCATCAACGGGCTTTGGCGCAGACGCGATTTAAGCTTGGCCCTGGAGCGGCGGACCAGGACGACAGCGCGGGCCGGTCGATGAGCGGCGGTTTAATCCGTGGCCGCCTCCTCTCCGGACTCGGCCACGCGCAGCACCTCCTCAATCGTCGTGCGCCCATCCAGGGATTTGCGCAGACCGTCCAGATACATGGTCTCCATGCCCTCGGCGACCGCGATCTTGCGGATCTCGGTCGCGGTGGCGTGACTGAGGACTGCTTTGCGGATGCGGTCCGTCATGAGAAGCACTTCGGTGATGACCAAACGGCCGCGATAGCCGGTGCCGTTACAGGCATCGCAACCGATCGGATGGTTTAGCTTGACCGCTTCGGGTGCCGCGCCGATCGCCGCGAAACGCACGGCAAGCTCGGGGATGGCGAGGTAAGGCTCCCGGCAATGCGGACAGAGCTTGCGCACCAGTCGCTGAGCCAGAATGCCGTTGATCGTAGAGGTCAGCAGATAATCCTCGACGCCCATTTCCAGCAGACGGGTCACGCCGCTGGCCGCGTCGTTGGTATGCAGTGTCGAGAGCACCACATGACCGGTCAGAGCGGACTGCACAGCGATTCGAGCGGTCTCCAGGTCACGCATCTCACCGACCATGATGACATCCGGGTCCTGTCGGACAATCGCGCGCAAGGCGCTCGCAAAGGTCATTCCGATCGCACTCTTGACCTGGATCTGATTGATACCGGCCAACTGATACTCGACCGGATCCTCCACCGTGATGATTTTGCGCTCCTCGGTGTTGATCCGGCTCAACGCCGTGTACAGCGTGGTGCTCTTACCCGAACCCGTCGGCCCGGTCACCAGCAGGATGCCGTAGGGCTTTTCGAGAATGGTGCGCAAGCGCTCGCGAGGGGAGCCGTCGAAGCCGAGTGCGTCCAGATCGAAGCGCACGCTCTCCTTGTCGAGCAGACGCATGACGACACTCTCGCCGAACATGGTCGGCACCGTTGAGACACGCAGATCCAGCTCGCGGCCCTGAATTCGGATGGGGATGCGTCCATCCTGAGGCAGCCGGCGCTCGGCGATGTTGAGCTTGGCCATGATCTTGACGCGCGAGATGACGGCGGCGGTCGAGCGTACCGGCGGGGCATCGACCTCTTTGAGGATGCCGTCGACGCGGTAACGTACCTTGAGTTGATCGGCAAAGGGCTCGATGTGAATGTCGGAGGCACGCGACTCCAGTGCTTTCTGAATGAGCTGGTTGACCATCCGGATGACCGGTGCCTCACTGGCCAGATCCTTCAGATGCTCGATATCCTCCTCGTCGAAATCGCCGAGTGCGCTTTCGGTGCTTTCAGGGCTCTCGTCGACCTTCTCGTAGAGACGCTCCAGTGCCAGCTCGATCTCGCTCGGCATGGCGACGAGTGCGCGGACGGGTTTGCCCGCCGCCATCTGCATGGCCGAAATGGCAAACTCATCGATCGGGTGGGCAAAGGCGACCTCAATGGCGTCTTCATCCTCTGCCAGCGGCAGAATCTTGGCGTCCTTGAGAAACCTCAGACTGAAGAGATCCTCGCGCAAGGGTTCGGACGGAAACATGCTCCCATCCGCAAGCGGCAGACCGAGCACGTCGGACATCGCCTGGGCCATGTCCCGTTCGGAGATCAGACCCAGACGAACCAGCATCGGCAGGAGCGGATCGCCCGCCTCGTCGGCGAGCCGTCTGGCCCGCGCCAGGTCGCCCGGCGAGAGCTTCCCGTTAGTATGCAGATGCGCGACGACCCGCGCTTCGGCCGGCAGCTCCGAAACCGCCGTCAGCGTCGGCTCTGGTTCGGGTTCCGGTAGCGGTTCCTGCTCTGACTCCGACGCCGGCGTTGACCCCGGTTCTGGCGCAGGACGCGCTTGGGCGTGCAAGGGCGTCGAGCGATCCGGCGGCTCGGGCGTCGCCAATGCGGTTAAGGGTACGGCGAACGCTGGCTCGGTCTGGGTCATTGACGCCGCGAAACCATCCTGAACGGAAAAGGCATCGTCGAGGCAAACAGCATCGCCGATGTTATCGCGCCTCGCAATGATTCGCGGCGTTCCATCGGGTATCACAGCTTCATGCTCGTGCATCGGTTATCCTCCGATCTTGGCGCCCCGCGCTCGAACAGGACTCGATATCCGGCTCAGGGTGCCACTCCGGCAGCAGATGATGCAAGCTATCCACCATTGCGCGGCGATGCCCCGTGGCCGCTGCCTGCTCCAGTGCGGCAACGCCTTCCTCGACGGAGGCTGCCACCAGCCCATCGCCGCCGCGGGCGACGCGGATCTTTGGATGACCCGTCGCGATCAAGTCTTCCGAGTCGTAGAAGAGCTCCTCATAGAGTTTTTCGCCCGGGCGCAACCCAATGTATTTGATTGCGATGTCGTCGCCGGGTTCGCGTCCGGACAGCCGGATCATCTGCTCTGCGAGATACCGTATTTTGATTGGCTCGCCCATGTCGAGCACAAAGATTTCGCCGCCGTCCCCGATCACGGCGGCTTGCATGATGAGCTGGCATGCCTCCGGAATCGTCATGAAGAAGCGCTCGATGTCCGGATGCGTGACCGTGACGGGGCCGCCTTGCTCGATCTGTCGGCTGAACAGGGGCACCACACTTCCGGCTGATCCGAGAACATTGCCGAAGCGTACTGTAATGAAGCGACAGGCTGACTTCTGGTCAAGTGCATGGCAGATTGCTTCAGCAATCCGCTTCGTCGCACCCATGACATTGGCTGGGTGGACGGCTTTATCGGTCGAGATCAAGACAAATCGCTCGCAATTCCAGCGCGCCGCCGCTTCGGCTACGAGTCGCGTGCCCATCACATTGTTGCGCACCGCAGCTCGAATCTGGTCCTCGAGCATCGGCACATGTTTGTAAGCCGCGGCATGAAACAGGATGCGAGGTCGTTCAGCCGCGAACACGTCATTAAGTGCCGCGGCATCGGCGACATTCACCAGATGCCGGGTGAATCGCAGTTCGGGGTGACGCTCGTGCAGCTCCATCTCGATGCGGTACAGGTTGTACTCACCGTTGTCGAGCAGGATGAGGCGAGACGGACCGGTCAACGCAAGCTGGCGGACCAGCTCGGAGCCGATCGATCCGCCTGCCCCCGTCACCATGATCTCGCGGCCCGAGAGCCCCTCGGAGATCCCGTCCCAGTCCAAACTGATCGGATCGCGACCAAGCAGATCCTCGATCGAGACCGGACGCAGCTGACTGATACTCACCTGTCCGGTCATGAGGTTACGCAGCTCCGGGACGGTACGAAACGGCCGCCCCGTGCTCTCGCACAACTCCACCAGATGGCGCATCTCCTTGGCCGTTGCGCTCGGGACGGCCAGCATCAGCAAGTCGATATCCTCGCGAACGACAATCTCGCCAATTGCCTCGGTGGGCCCGAGCACCGGGATGCCATGGACCTCGCCGCCCTGTCTGCGCGGCTTATCATCGACGAAGCCCGCCGGAAAATAGGCGCGGCTGCTATCGCGAAGCATGTCGCGCACCAGCATCTCGCCCGCACGGCCGGCGCCCACGATCAAGACACGTTGTCCGGAGCTGAAGTTGAGTCGATGATCCTTGATCCAGCGATACAGCATCCGCGGGCCGGCCAAGAGAACGACCTGCAGACCCAGAAAGAGAACTGGCACGGAGCGCGGAATCAATTCGGTGCGATTGACAATGAAGAGCGTGACGACAACCAGAAGGGTTCCGGCCACCACGGCCTTCAGGATGCGAACCAGATCCGGGAGCGAGGCGAAGCGCCAGACCCCGCGATAGAGGCCGAACAACCAATAGACAGCACCCTGAATCAGGATGACCCAAGGCAGTGACTGCACGGCGCTGTCGATAAATTCCGGTGGGATCCTACCCAGGTTGAAACGTAACCAGTAAGCCAGAAGCCAGGCGACCGGAATCATGAGCAGGTCGTGTGTCAACGCAGCGGTACGGGAGCGCAAACGATCGAGCAGTGGACTCATGATGGTTACGCCGACCCGACGCGTTCGACATGTCGCACCTGAAAATGAATCAAGGCGTAGATTAGGGTCCAGGCCCCGATCAGTATCCACTGCTCATGCACAGGCAAGCGCGGCGAGGCAACCGCGCTTGCCGCTGCTCCGGCCATGATGAGATATCCGCGCAGCACGGTGCGGCGATGACTCCATCCCGCCAGTACCAGGCGTTGATAATGGTGCGATCGATGAGGCTCCCAGATGCGCTCGCCGCGAAGCAAACGCGCCAGGAGCGTCCAGGTGGCATCAAGGATAAACGGCGAGAAGGCGAGCCACGCACTCCACAGCGGAAAGAGTCCCAGGCCGGCACCCCATAGCGAGAAGGCGGCGACCAGCAGGCCGAGGCTCGACGAGCCCGAGTCGCCGAGAAAGATGCGTGCCGGCGGGAAGTTGCTTGTCAGAAACCCCCCTGCCGCCAAGGCGACGCAAACCGAAGCGAGGGCAAACAGCGAGTCTCCGCCGGTCCAGCCCAGAACGGCAAACGCCGAGAATCCAAACAGCGCCATCCCGGCGGCGAAGCCGTCCATTCCGTCCATAAAGTTGTACAGGTTGATCAGCCAAACGGTATAGACGAGGCTCAAGATCACGGCCGTCCAGAGCGGCAGGACCAGGGCCCACCCAGGCAGCTCAAGCAGGTTCCAACGTAAACCCCCGGTGATCAGCAGCACGGCGGCGGCGTTTTGCGCGACAAGCCTGAGGCGGCGGGACACGTCGCGCAGATCATCCAGATAGGCGACACCGGCCACCGGGACCAAGGCCGCTGCAATCCATGCCAGCTGCGGCGCGGAGTGACCGAAAATCGCCAGCGTCAGGAGCGGCAGCATTAATCCGATCAGCACGGCTATACCGCCGCTGCGCGGTACCGGCTTGACATGGAGTGATCGGGCATTCGGGTAGTCGATTGGTCCGCGCCCAACGCCTCTGGTCAACCAGCGGGTTGCCGAGACACTCAACACAAACGAGGCGAAGGCTGCGGCGGCCAAAATCGGCGTCTCGAAGGGCATGTTCCTTAGATGTCCTAGGCTCTCGGATCGACGAGCCGGCTCACACAGAGCGGGCGATGCGTGGCGTCCTAACTTAGAGGGGCCGCACCAAGGCACGCTCGACTGTGTCGCGCGGCTCGTGTCCGAGTAAAAGCTCAATCAGTTGCAATGCGAAGTCCATCGCGGTGCCTGGGCCACGCGATGTCACGAGGGTTCTGTCAACGACAACCGGCTCATCGGTAAAGGTCACGTTTGGGTAGGCCGAGCGGTCGACGGCTCCAGGGTAATGGGTTGCCGCACAACCGTCGAGGATTCCAGCCGCAGCGAGCACCTTCGGAGCGGCACAGATTGCCGCAGTATAGCGCCCGGCTGCGTGATGCCGCTTGAGCAAGGCGATGAGGCGCGGATCGCCCGCCAGGTGATCGGCGCCCGGCAGGCCCCCGGGCAGGACGATCATGTCGAATGCCCGGTTAAGCACATCTTCTAACCGGGTATCGGCAATCAGCACCGTTGCTCGGCTTGCGATGATCGGCCGGTTGTCGAGTCCGGCCGTGACGACATCGATGTCGGCGCGACGTAGCAGATCAATGACGGTCACGGCCTCGAGCTCCTCGCAACCCTGAGCGAGCAGAACAAGGACGCTAGGTCTCGCAGTGAACATCGGTTCGCTCCGTCAATGCGCTGGTTAGGGATTGCGAATGCCGCCCAGAATGTCCATGCCTTTGAGGACATTCAGCGCCGCGGACAACTGAAAATCCTCCGTCGTCAGCGAGGGCTTGGCATCTTCCGTTGTCGCGGCCGAATCGGCCTCGTCCTCTTCCAGGTGGCGGACGAGGTCTGCTTCCTTCAGATCCTTCATGTCACCCGCGGCCATGGACTTAAACTCTCCAGGCTCAACCTCGATGTCCGGGCTAATACCTTGCGCCTGAATCGATCGCCCTGCAGGCGTGTAATAACGGGCCGTCGTCAGTTTGAGAGCGGTTGTGTCGTCGATCGGCACGATGGTCTGAACGGAGCCCTTACCGAAGGTTTGGTTGCCCATGACGATGGCGCGTCTGTGATCCTGCAAGGCGCCGGCGACGATCTCCGAGGCCGAGGCGCTGCCGCCGTTGACGAGGACCACGATCGGTGCGCCCGCGAGAATGTCGTCCGGCCCGGCGTTGAACTCCAGCTTACTGTCCTCGCGCCGACCTTTGGTGTAAACGATCAGTCCACCGGACAAAAAGGCGTCGCTCACGCCGACGGCACTGGTGAGCACACCGCCGGGATTATTGCGCAGATCGAGCACCAGGCCCTTCAACGCGCCGGCGTTGGCTCCCTTCAATTCCTCGACTGCTTTGAGAATGTCGTCAGTGGTGCGTGCCTGAAAGTGCGACACCCTGATATAGCCAAAACCAGGCTCCAGGGTGCGGCTGCGCACGCTGGCCACTTGAATGATCGCGCGCTCGATGGTGACGTCGAAGGGTCGTTCGGCGCTATCGCGCATGAGCGTCAGTTCGATTTCGGTGCCGGGCTTACCGCGCATCAGCTTGACCGCATCGTTAAGGCTCAGTCCCTTAACCGGCTTTTGGTCGATGCGGATGATGGTGTCGCCGGACCGCAGTCCGGCGCGTTGTGCGGGGGTGTCGTCGATCGGCGAGATGACCTTGACGAAGCCATCCTCCATACCGACCTCGATGCCGAGGCCGCCGAACTCGCCCTGTGTTCCGACCTGGAGCTCGCTGAACTCCTCGTCATTGAGGTATGACGAGTGCGGATCGAGTCCCGACAACATCCCGCGGATCGCGCCTTCCAGGAGCGCTTTGTCCTCGACGCCCTCGACATACTCGTCTTTGATGCGCCCGAACACGTCGGCGAAGGTCCTTAGATCGGCGAGCGGCAGCGTTGTGCCGGGCTCCGCTGTTTCCGGGACATTAGGAACGCCTTCAGGGATAAGCGACCTCTCGGCGAACGCGATATCGACCGGGGCGACCGCCCAGACCATGCTCGCAACGCTCATCAGGGTTAACACAAGAGTCTTGGGTCGGGTCATAGCATGCATGATGGGATCACGTCGGGTTGAGTCAGCACGCCGCTCGGCGGAACGCGCGTAGTGAGGCTGGACAGGCTGCTCCGCCGCGGTCGAACCGACCGCTAGCATGGCATGTTTTAATCGGTCTCAACAGCGCCTTCTCGGCGCGGGGTCAGGCCGCAACGGTACGGCTCTTCGATCAACCTGCTCGTTTGACGGATGCGCTGCACACCCGTTCCTGGGTGACGCGAAAATCGCCGCGGGTCGAGTGCCCCGATTATCCTTGATGCGCCTGCCCGCCGCACCAGCCTGCCGGGTCCAGCGGTTTACCCTTGTGGCGAATGGCAAAATAAAGCACGGGCTCGGGACGACCGCCGCTGTTGCCGCTCAGGGCAATGACCTCGCCGGATGCCACCCACTCGCCAGCTTCTTTAAGCAGCGCTTCGTTGTGGCCATAGATCGACATGTAACCCTCGCCGTGATCAATCACCAGAACCAGCCCGAACCCACGCAGCCAGTCGGCATGCAGGATCCGTCCGTCGTGGACGGCACGCACCTCTTCACCCTCGCGCGCGGCAAGCAGGACGCCGTCCCAGCGTAGCTCGGAATCCTCTTTGGGCGCGCCGAATTGGGCGAGAACGTTCCCTTGCAGCAGCGGCCAGGCCAGACGACCCCTGCGTGCAGGGAAAGGTTCTCGATGAATCTCCAGCTCAGCACTGATCTGTGCGCGTTGGCGCAGGTGCTCGACCAGCAGACGCAGGGACTCTGCATCGCGCTCCAGCGTCTGGAGATCATCGGTCCGACCGGCAATGCTGGCCTCCAACCGTCCTAGGATCGCGGCGCGCTCTTGTCTCGCCGCCTCCAACCGCAGCAAGGCCGTGTCCTGAAGCTGCGCCAGCTCGATCAAGCGCGCTGCTTCTCGATCGGCGTTGTGGGCCAGGCGAGTCAGGCGTTCGACACGGGTTTGGATCGCCGTGATCCGATTGAGCTGCTCACGGTTCAGGTATGCAAAATAGGACAGGATACGGCTGGCTTGCGCAGTATCTTCTTGATTCAGTAACAGACGCAACCGATCGGCGCGACCCATAACATAAGCCGTGCGCACGAGATCCGCCCAGATTGCCAGTTCCTGCTCGAGTATCTCGCTTTCCTCAAGGTGGCGAACACGCAGGGCCTCGGCCACGCGAGTCTGTTCCGTGACCGTGCGTTCCAGCTCGCGGCTAGTCACGGCCGCCTTGGCCACTTCGCGCTCCCGCGCCTCGAGCTCTTCGATGAGCGCGCGGCGGTCTGCCTGTTGATCGATCAGCTCGCGGCCAAGCGACTCGACCCGACGCTGGATCGCTTGCAGATCCTTCGATCTCGAGTTCAGTGCCTCGTCGGTAGCGGGCATCGCGATACCCGTGATCGACACAAGAACCCAGGCCAACACCAAACCGACGAGTCGAGGACTCGTCCGCTGGGTGAGGGCCGGCGAGGGCTCGGGATCGCGCCGGGTCGGAGCGGGCCGCTCGGGGCGTGTCGGTGAAAGTGTGTTGAGCACGATAATGGTACAGGCGTCATGCGGTCCAGGCACTTGATTGTATACCTACCCGGAACAGGCGCAGGCCCGATCGCGCAAGACAGGCGCTTCGCACACAGCCAGAAAGAGTTTATTATTGTATTGTGAACAATTGATAAGACAGGATCCGATGGTGAGCAATTTGAGCCAGCCTTCCCGCCCGGTCCTGAACGACCCGTTCGGCGAGTCCGAGGAGATGAATCTGTTCGCAGACGACGCCGATATCGAGCGCGCATCGCGCTCGCTCAAGGCGATGTCGCATCCGCTGCGACTGAAGATTCTCTGTACTCTGGGTGATCAGGAGGTCAGTGTCCAAGAGATCGTGGACCACGTTGGAACCTCGCAGAGCAACATCTCCCAGCATCTGGCAATCCTTCGCGACAAAGGCATCCTCGCCTCGCGCAAGGATGCCAACCGCGTCTATTACCGCGTCAGCGACGGGCGGACCCTGCGTCTGATCGGCATGATGCGCGAGGTCTTCTGCCAGCACGCGCACTGATCGACGCGGCGATCGACACATCGCCGGATGACGCCCGCGTCCGGTCTCCTTATACTTGATGCCTTTCTCTATCTTCCGGGCAGCCGCAGCAAACCGCGCCCGGCACGCCCGACCGAGGGTCGGTGTGCCTGTCGCGGCGTTGTTCGCGCGTACTGCCCACGCAACGAGATCGCAGAGCGATGCTGTTAGACCAAATCGTGGAGTTTGTCGGAAGCCACTGGTATCTGTTCCTGGCGCTGGTTGTCATCCTCGGGTTGCTGACCCATAACATCATTGTTGGCGGGAAAGGCAGCGTCGAGCCTTTGCAGGCTACCGAGATGATCAATCACCAGGATGCGGTCGTGGTCGACGTTCGGCCTGTCGCCGATTTCGCAAAAGGTCATATTATCAATGCGATCAACATACCGATGAACGGCTTCAAGAATCAGATCGCCACGCTCGCGAAACATAAGGGGAGGCCTGTCATCGTCAACTGCCGCTCAGGGGCTCAGTCCGCCGTCGCCTGCGGTCAGTTGCGCAAAGAGGGGTTTGAACAGGTCTTTAACTTGCAAGGCGGCATCATGGCCTGGGAGGCGGCAAACCTGCCCCTGACGCGCAAAAAGCGCTGAGTGGGACAGCGAATCGACCTCGACCTGCCGTGATGGGTCGGGCACGGTATCCTTCATCGCGCAAGCATCGTCGGACCCTCATTTCAGGAATCTCAATATGGTAGAACCGCAGCAAGGCAGCGACCCGCAATCCACGTCGGAGCGGCAGTTCTCGGTACAGCGTGTTTATGTCAAGGACGCCTCCTTCGAGTCGCCGAATGCGCCGGATATTTTCCGCGGCGAGTGGCGGCCGACGCATGAGCTGAACGTTGCCACCAAGGTCAATCCGCTTCAGGAGGGTCTCTACGAAGTGGTCCTCTCGGTCACCGTCTCGGCGAAGCTGGGCGAGAAGACGGCCTTTATCGTCGAGGTGCAGCAGGCCGGCATTTTCGGGGTCAGCGGCTTTTCGGATCAGGAGCTCGGAGCGATGGTCGGTGCCTACTGCCCCAGTTTGCTGTTTCCGTACGCCCGTGAGGTGGTCTCCGATCTGGTCGTCAAGGGCAGCTTTCCGCAGCTCGTCCTTCAGCATGTCAACTTCGACGCCCTGTTCGCACAGCATCAGCAAGAAGCGATGCAGCCGCATCAGGGCGACGCTACAGCGCAGCCGATCCAACATTGAGCGATTCGAATCGAGCTACCGTTGCTGTTCTGGGCGCCGGTTCCTGGGGAACCGCACTCGCCATTCTGCTCTGTTGGAACGGGCATCGCGTGCGGCTCTGGGGACATGAGGTCGAGCAGATCGCTGCGTTGCAGCGGGACGGTGAGAACCGATTGTTTTTACCCGGCGTGCCGCTCCCGAACGAGATGGGGGTGACCGCTTCGTTGGACGAGGCGCTTGCCGGGGCGAGTGACTGCCTGATCGTTGTCCCGAGTCACGCGTTCGGGCATGTCGTCGCGCAGACGGCGCAGCGGCTGCCTGAATCGATGGGTGTCGCTTGGGCTACCAAGGGTCTTGATCCGACAAGCGGGGAGCTGTTGCACGCGGTGGCGCATGCGTCCCTGGGCGCCCGCCCACTCGCTGTCGTGTCGGGACCGAGCTTCGCCCGGGAAGTGGCGCACGGATTGCCAACGGCTGTGACGGTCGCCTCGGACCATGCCGTTTTTGCCGAGCGGGTCGCACGGCTGCTGCACGGGGAACGCTTTCGCGCCTATACGAGCTCGGACATGGTCGGCGTGGAGGTGTGCGGAGCCGCGAAAAATGTGCTCGCGATCGCCACCGGGATCGCTGATGGCCTGGGTTTCGGTGCCAATACGCGGGCAGCGTTGATCACCCGGGGACTGGCCGAGCTGATCCGGGTCGGCACCGCGCTTGGCGGACGCAAAGAGACCTTCATGGGGCTCGCCGGAATCGGTGATCTGGTCTTGACCTGCACGGACAACCAATCACGCAATCGCCGCATGGGACTCGCGTTGGCGAGCGGTGCCAGCTTGAACGATGCACAGGCCCAGATTGGCCAAGAGGTGGAGGGCGTCGTCACGGCGCTGGCCATGCATCGGCTGGCGAGGCGCTTGAACATCGAGATGCCGATCAGCGAGCAGGTCTATCGGGTGCTGTACGAAGGCATCTCGCCCGAGACTGCGACGCGCGCGCTGCTCGAACGCGAGCCCAAAGCCGAGTTTGGCTGAGCCGCGACGCGGTCGCGTTTGGCCGGTGCACCTGCACGCGATTCCTGTCGAGCTCAACCGGTTACAATTGGCCCTTGCCGGGAACCTGCGAAATCGTTTTGCCGCCATGCCTCGAACAGGACCACGGCAACGGCGTTGGAGAGGTTCAAGCTACGGTTGCCTGGATACATCGGGAGGTAGACACGCCGCTCGGGCGCGAACGACTCTAACAGCGTTTCCGGTAACCCGCGTGTCTCTGGACCAAACAAAAAGGAATCGCCGGGACGATAGACGGCGGTCGCATAAGCGGTTGAGCCTCGGGTCGTGAGGGCAAAGACACGCTTTGGTTTAATCTGGTCGAGACAGGCATCGAGTGACGGATACACCCGAACGTCGGCCCATTCGCGATAATCAAGTCCGGCCCGCCGCAGGAGTCTATCCTCCAACGTGAAACCGAGTGGCTCGATAAGACTGAGACGAAGACCCGCATTCGCGCACAGCCGCATAATGTTGCCGGTGTTAGGGGGGATCTCAGGCTGGAACAGGATAACGTCGAACATAGTCTAAAAAACTGCCCCACCGCGTTTGTTTTGGTGCGTTACCCAAAGGGATAATCCGCCCCGCCGATACATCGTGGATGGCTCGCGCAGCGTACGGACCTCGCGCTGGAAAAGGATGTCGAATGCCACCATTGCAACGCGTGGGGGATGCCTCGGCAGCTGTTTCACGGTTGACCGGCGCCGATCATCGCATGCTATATTAAGATTTCCGAAAGTTCTAACATCGCCGTCTTTGTGCGGCCTACACCATCCCGAGGACACCGATATGAGCGATATCGCCGCGCTGAAACAGGAAAAGCAGGGCTTGATCGACAAAATGCTCGAGATGCAGAAGCAGTTCATCGAGTACGAGCATGAGAATGGCGTGTCAGGCAAGGATTACTGGGCTGCTACCGACGGTCTGCTGGTTAATTACCGCCAGGAATATCTGGAAATGGCAAATCGCGTCGTCGATATCGCTCACGAGATTGTTGGTTCATCGCGCAACTGATTCAATCGAATCGATCCAGAGCCCGATTCGGGCCGACAGGCACGACCGGGCTCCAGGTTCCGTTAAGCCTAAGTGGGTGGCAGACAATGGAGGCACGCAGGTATGAGGTCCCCTGTGCCTAGGCCGGACGCAGGTGCTCGATGTATTTCGGCGTGTCCTGCATTTCCAGACTGATCGCCGTGCCTTCCGCAGCAAAGGGCTCCGCGATGCGCTCCAAGCGCAACGTACACCGCGCATATCCCCGACTGGTCAAGGGAATTGGGATCATGTCCCGGTAGGTGTAAATATTGTCGTCGATATCGCCTCCCAGGCAAGTTCTCGGGCAGGGTGGAATTGGCGAGGACACTTCGACACCTTCGATCACCAAATCTCCAGCTTGCCACCAACGGGTTCGCTCGTCTGATCCCGTCATGGTTTTGATGAGATAGGCTCGCGAAAAATGCAGGCGTAAACGCCTGTCCTGCAGCTCAATCGACGCGATCTCCGACCCATTCAGATCGATACTCATACTGTCCAAGTCGTTCTCCGGATTTGTGATTCTTTTCCGATACCAAGTCGGGAGGATGATCCGTCATCCGACCGGTTGTCCTTATTGGTCGATCTTGGGGCGATGGCTTCAGTCATCATCGGTCACGCCATCTTCCGGATCAGTCCCGATGTCCAGACGAAGCTCTTTGATTTTGCGGGTTAGGGTGTTTCGACCCCAGCCAAGCAGTCGTGCCGCCTCCTGTCGGCGTCCACCAGTGTGCTCGAGCGCCGTTTGTATCAGGATTTGCTCGAACGCCGGTAGAGCCGTGTCGAGTAAGGCTCCGTGCCCCTGTTTGAGACTCTGGCGAACCCAGCGGCGAAGAACGGCTTCCCATGGTTCGTCCGGGACCGGATCGGAGAACGACGCGTTGAGCTCGGGCGGCAGATCCTCGGCATGAACCTCTTTGCCTGAGGCCATCACGGTTACCCAGCGCGCCGTATTTTCGAGTTGGCGTACATTACCCGGCCAGTCAAGGCGTTTGAGATGATCGATCGCGCTTTGGGTCAGCAGCTTCGTCTCGCAGCTCAGCTCCATCGCGGCCTGAGACAAAAAGTGGCGCATGAGCACAGGAATGTCTTCGCGGCGATTGCGCAGTGCGGGAAGATGGATGCGGATGACGTTGAGCCGATGGAACAGATCCTCACGGAACCGACCCTGGCAAACCAGGTCCTCGAGATTCTGATGGGTGGCTGCAATGATGCGGACGTCGACCCGCGTCGGCGCGACACCGCCGACACGATAAAACTCGCCGTCTGCCAGAACGCGCAGAAGGCGGGTCTGTAGCTCGGCGGGCATGTCTCCGATCTCGTCGAGGAACAGTGTTCCACCGTCCGCTTGCTCGAAGCGTCCTTCGCGTCGACTCTGCGCCCCAGTAAAGGAGCCGCGCTCATGGCCAAAGAGCTCGGATTCCAGAAGATCCCGTGGAATCGCGGCCATATTCAGGGCGATGAAGGGCCGGTCGCTGCGTGGGCTATGACGGTGTAAAGCGCGAGCGACCAGCTCTTTGCCGGTTCCCGATTCGCCGTTAATCAGGACGGTAATGTTGGAGCGGGCGAGTCGACCGATTGCCCGAAAGACCTCCTGCATGGCCGGTGCCTCGCCGATGATGTCGGGCGCCTTGGTGATCACGATCTCTTCGGGTCGCTCGTCGCGGCTGCGTCGACAAGCTCGATTCACCTGACTTACGGCCTCATCGAGATCGAAGGGCTTGGGCAGATACTCGAAAGCACCCCCATGGAATGCCGAAACGGCGCTATCGAGGTCGGAGTGGGCCGTCATGATAATCACCGGCAAGCCAGGGTGACGGGCTGAGACTTGGCGCAACAGATCCAGGCCGTCGATCCCCGGCATACGGATATCGGTCAGGATGACATCGGGTTGCTCGCGCTGCAGGGCTTCCATCACGCCGACACCGTTGGAAAAACAGGTGACATGCATATCCGCTTTGCGCAACGCCCGCTCAAGGACCCAGCGGATCGATCGGTCGTCGTCAATGACCCAGACCTTGGGCTCCCTATTCATAATCGGTCTCCAACGGCAAATACACGAAAAACTTGGTCTCGCCGGGTTGACTCTCGCATTCGATCAATCCGCCGTGCTGGTTGATAAGTTCTTGGGCGATCGGAAGACCGAGTCCGGTGCCACCCTGGCGCCCGGACACCATCGGAAAGAAGATTCGGTCTGCAATCTCCTCCGGGATGCCGGGTCCATCGTCGCGGATCTGCGCCTTCAGGACGAGCCGGTGTCGGCGGTTACCGATCGTGAACTGACGCAGCACCCGGGTACGTAGCTCGATGTGTCCAGTGATCCCCGCTGCTGCCACCGCGTTGCGAGCGAGATTGAGGAACGCTTGAATGAGTCGATCTTGGTCCGCCATGAAGTCCGGAATACTGGGGTCGTAGTCGCGCAAGACGCGCGGCCCGTTCGGCGATTCAGCCAGGATGAGACCGCGGACATGCTCCAGGACAGTGTGGACGTTCACCAGGGCAAGGCGCGGCAGTCGACTGGGCCCAACCATCCGATTAACCAGATCCTGAAGCCGGTCGGCCTCGTCGATGATGATGCGCGTGTACTCCCGTAAGCCTGGATCGGGCAGCTCATGTTCAAGCAGTTGGGCAGCGCCGCGCAGCCCGCCGAGTGGATTCTTGATTTCGTGAGCCAAGCCGCGAATCAGCGCCTGGGTGGCCTGGTGCTGAGACAACAGGTGCTCTTCACGCGAAATCCGAAGCTGCCGATCCACCTGAGTCAGTTCGACGAGAACCTGGTCATCTGCATCAAAGTGGTGCAAGGGTAGCACGGTGCAATTGACCGTTTTGGTGCGCCCGTCAGCCGCCATGACATTCAGCTCGCGTTCGGTAAATGGGTGGCGCGAAGCTAAGGCAGCCTTCAGACGTTCCTCGACTTGATTGTCGGGACAGGGCAGCAGATGCAATGCATGGTGTCCGATCATATGTCGCGCGCTGACCTCGAAGAGCATCTCAGCGGCTGGATTGAGATACTGGAGACACAGTTCCTTATCGAACAGGAGCACTGCGGTGTTCAAGTGATCGAGAATCGTCCGCTCTAGGGCCGGCTTGTTGGCAGGCTGAATGCTCATGATCTCTCATTCGAACGTTTGGCTGCTTCGCGTAAGACGGTTTTTGCTCACGCGAAAAGGAAACTGTCGTTTCGACAATTGGTTGCGGCATGGTTTGACGGGGCAACGGGACAACGGTATCCGCACGCGCCGGTCGCTCAAGTTAGTAAGCGAAAGTCATACCATTTACTGAAAGCCAGATGGACTGCTCGGGTTTGGCGAGTGACTGGTCGGGAACGAAGAGCGTTCGATCCGAAACGTCTTCAGAAGACCGCTAAGGGCCTAAATGCAGCGTCGGCTTAGGGCAAGATTCCCGGCGGAGTGGCTTCACGCAACTCGAGTTCATGCACGGGGGTTGCCGCCACGGTGGCACCGAGACTGTCTTTGACGCGCAGCTGCAGATGATGTGGGCCGAAACCTACGGCCTCCATCTGCACCTGGGTCACTCCTGGCTCCAAAACAGCCGGCCGGCCATTATTCACAAGCTCAAGCCGGTGACCCTCTTGTAACGGTGGCTCCAACAGTAGCCTGACCGCAAGCGTGTCGGTCGGCTGAACAAGCACTGTTCCGGCAGAGGGGGCGAGGATGTCGAATGCGTCGTAGGGTCCGAGGCTCGGTTGGAGGTCAGCCGACTCTCTGGTCTCGGACCCATCGGTCATCGCGGAGTCGCCCTGATCGGCTTCGGGCGGAAGAACTTGAGCCGCCGCTTCAGCAGGACGACGGTCCGAAAAGTGAGTATGCCCCTTGGGGTCGACCCATCGATAGATATCCGCCTGTGCAAGCTGCGAGGAAGCGAGCACATAGACGACGACAAGGGCTTGTTTGATCATCGGGGAAGGATAGTCGACCAACATCCCGGTCTCAACCCGAAACGACCGAAGCCCCGATCGGGGGCTTCGTTGATCGACCAGAGCGAAGTCTTGCTCGTAATCGGCGAGGAGATTAAAGGCTATAGTACATGTCGAACTCGACCGGGTGAGTGGTCATACGCAGACGGGTGACCTCGGCCATTTTCAGCGCGATATAGCCGTCGATCAGGTCATCGGTAAAGACCCCGCCGGCGGTGAGATATTCACGGTCTTGATCCAGGTAATCCAATGCCATGTCGAGCGAGTGACAGACAGTCGGAATCGCCTTCGCCTCTTCGCGTGGCAGGTCGTAAAGATCCTTATCCATGGCATCGCCCGGATGAATCTTGTTCTGGATGCCGTCCAGACCGGCCATCATCATGGCGGCGAAGGCGAGGTAGGGATTACCGGTGGAGTCCGGGAAACGCACTTCGATACGACGCCCCTTCGGGCTCGCAACATAGGGGATGCGCACAGAGGCCGAGCGGTTGCGTGCGGAGTAGGCAAGCATGACCGGCGCTTCGAAGCCAGGCACCAGACGCTTGTACGAGTTGGTCGAAGCATTGGTCAGGGCGTTAAGCGAGCGTGCATGCTTGATGATGCCGCCGATGTAGTACAGCGCGATGTCGGAGAGGCCGGCGTATTTATCGCCCGCGAAGATGTTCTGGCCGTCTTTGGCGAGCGACTGATGCACATGCATTCCGCTGCCGTTGTCGCCGACCAGCGGCTTGGGCATGAAGGTCGCCGTCTTGCCGTAGGCGTGGGCGACGTTCTGGATGACATACTTGGTGATCTGGTTTTTGTCGGCGCGATGCACCAAGGTACCGAACTGGGTGCCGATTTCGCACTGGCCGGCGGTCGCCACTTCGTGATGATGCACCTCGACCGGCACACCCATCTCTTCAAGCGCGAGACACATGGCCGCGCGGATATCGTTGAGCGAGTCGACCGGCGGTACGGGGAAGTAACCGCCCTTGGTGCCTGGACGATGACCCATGTTGCCATCCGGGAAGACCCGCTCTGAGTTCCAGCCGGCTTCTTCGGAGTCGATTTTGTAGAAGGCGCCATTCATCTCCGAGCCCCAACGGACGTCGTCGAGGATGAAGAACTCCGGCTCCGGACCAAAATAGGCCGTGTCGGCAATGCCGGTCGACTTAAGATAGGCTTCGGCGCGCTTGGCCAGGGAGCGCGGGTCGCGCTCATACCCGGTCATGGTGTCGGGCTCGAGGATGTCGCAGCGAATGATCAGGGTATTCTCGTCCGTGAATGGATCCATCACTGCGGTATCAGCTTCGGGCATCAGGATCATGTCCGATGCCTCGATACCTTTCCAGCCGGCGATCGATGAGCCGTCGAACATTTTGCCGTCTTTAAACAAGTCCTCGTCGGCTACTCTTGCAGGCATGGAGACGTGCTGCTCCTTCCCACGGGTGTCGGTGAAGCGAAGGTCGACGAACTTCACGTCGTTGTCCTTGATCATTTTGAGCACGTCAGTCATCGGGGATTTCTCCAGCTGCTGGTAGATTCGGATAAGGCATGACCTGTGACCTGTGACCTGTGTGCTGAGGCCGATCGGATCGAGCCGGAGCCAAATTGGTCGCCGATCATGCGGCGCGGCTCGTCTGGAAGCAACGAGTCGAGCGAATTCGCTCGGGACTGCGCCATCAGCACGTGACAGTCGCTGTACAAGTCGGTGTGTTGCCGACTCGTCACAGGCCCATAGCATATAACGGGCCATCGTTTTAATCGGAGTGGTGATCGGCGATCAGAGCGCCGGAGCGCTTCGAGATAAGCAGTGAACACCTCTAATTTGATATGGATATTATGGGGTTGCATGAAGTTGAGCCATCAGGTCACGGCCTGGAGTCAGGCTACTGACACTAGAAGGCGGGGCGGTGACGTTGGCGGTAAATTATGCGCGCGCCAAAAGAGGTCGCCCCTGAATAAAACGGCACCAAAATAGTGCGGATATTAGCCAAAGACGATTTGGACATGACCAAAGGCGGGGTCTTCCTGGAGTGCGCCGGCGAGTCGCGTACGTAGATCGTTGGCGTCCGCACCGGCTCGTAAGCAGGTCGCAATCGGGAAATGGACTTCGATGTCGATCCGACCCCCAAGGTAATGCAGAACCACGCGCTCTCGCTCGTTTGCTTCGGGGATCGCGGACCAACGCGATGCCATCCGAGCTAATGCCTCGGTGCGAAGGGGTAGGTCGAAGACCGGCGGAAACTGGTTGTCGTCTTCCGGATCGATGTGAACGGTCACATCGGTGATTTCGTCGATCTCGCGTTTGAGTCGATGCTCCACAAGCAGACTGATCATATGTCCCTCGGACACGCTGACATAGGGATCGACCAACACATGAACGTCCGCCGAGACCTGCCCCGCATAGCGACGGGTGCGTAGCATATGGATATCGCGGACACCGCCGACGGATCGAATGGTCTGGGCGACCGCCGCGAGGCGATCCGATTCCAGGCCGGTATCGACTAGCTCGTTGATGGCGTCCCAGCCGAGGTCCCAGCCAATCTTGGCGATCATGAGCGCGACCAGGACGGCAGCAATCGCGTCAAGATAGGCAAGGCCGGCCATGGTTCCGGCGATCCCAACCAGGACGACGATGGATGACACTGCATCGGTGCGATGGTGCCAGGCGTTGGCCCTCAAGAGGTCGGATTTCACACGTCTGGCGTAACCGAGCGTCCACCAATACAGCCATTCTTTGACCAGGATGGAGGACACGGCGGCGAGCAATGTCAAAGGTTCAGGACGCAGCAGATCGGAGGGATCGAACAGACGATGGATCGCGTCCCAGGCAATGCCGATCCCGACGACGATCAGCAGCAACCCCAGAACGAGCGTTGCGACAGTCTCGTAACGGGCATGGCCATAGGGGTGGTCGCGATCCGGCGCTTCGCTAGCGCGACGGCCGGCCACCAAGACCAAACCATCGGACAGAAGATCGGAGAGAGAATGGATGCCATCGGCTATAAGCGCTTGGGAATGTCCGAGGATCCCGGCAACGATTTTGATCATCGACAGGATGAGATTCACGATCCCCCCGACGACGGACGTGCGCGTCACGGCATGGCGACGTTGGGCAGACGCGTGTTGGTCGGGGCGCATGGCAAGAGTCCTGTTTTGGGGTTTCCCGGCATGTGTGAAAGTTTGATCCGCGGTTGGGATAGGAGGGTACCAGGCAAGACGGCCGCGTGGCTGGCGTTTTGTGAGAGGAACGCCGAGCCT
The DNA here is from genome assembly GCA_041741175.1 of Thiocapsa sp. GTDB lineage: Bacteria > Pseudomonadota > Gammaproteobacteria > Chromatiales > Chromatiaceae > Thiocapsa. The sequence goes on from JBGSKP010000571.1 coordinate 41,488, forward strand.
CGATTCATGGGGTAGGGAGCGTGCATCGACCATCAAGGCCATTTATTGCAGATGATAATCCCGTATTTTGGCGCGACTCCGATCTTCGGCGATATACTGCGTGATTTTCGCCCACCCTGAGTCGAAGGAGAACGATCTTGAGTTTTGATCGCGAGGATGTCTCGACCTTTCAGGGCCTCGTCTTTGCCCTAGAGCGATACTGGGCGGAGCAGGGGTGCGTGATCCTCCAGCCGCTCGACATGGAGGTCGGGGCCGGCACCTTCCACCCGGCGACTTTTTTACGGTCCATCGGCCCGGAGCCCTGGCGCAGTGCCTATGTCCAACCCTCGCGCCGACCAACGGACGGTCGTTATGGCGAGAATCCGAACCGACTACAGCACTACTATCAATACCAGGTGGTCCTGAAGCCATCCCCGCTGGAGATCCAGGAACTCTACCTGGACTCGCTGCGTCGACTCGGGATCGATCCGCTGGTGCACGATATCCGCTTTGTCGAAGACAATTGGGAATCGCCGACCTTAGGTGCCTGGGGTCTGGGCTGGGAGATTTGGCTCAACGGGATGGAAGTCACCCAGTTCACCTATTTTCAGCAGGTCGGCGGACTGGATTGTCGTCCGGTCACAGGCGAAATTACCTATGGCCTCGAGCGCATCGCTATGTACCTTCAAGGCGTTGAAAGCGTTTACGACTTGATCTGGAGCCGCACGTCGTCTGGCGTGGTGACCTATGGGGATGTTTACCATCAGAACGAGGTCGAGCAGTCAGCGTACAACTTCGAGTATGCGGACGTTGATGCACTGTCGAGGCAGTTCGATATCTGTGAGGCGACGAGTACCGCCTTGGTGGTGAAGGGCCTCCCGTTACCGGCCTACGAGCAGGTCTTGAAAGCATCACACACCTTCAACCTGCTTGACGCCCGCGGGGCGATTTCGGTGACGGAGCGTCAGCGATTCATCCTGCGGGTACGCACCCTATCGCGGGCCGTTGCGCAGGCTTACTTCGACCGCCGGGAAGCGCTGGGCTTCCCGATGCTGGCCCCCTGACGGGAGACAAACGTGCATCTGACTAGTGATCTCTTGGTCGAGATCGGAACCGAAGAGCTTCCGCCCACCGCATTGCTCACGCTCTCGAATGCTTTTGCAGAGTGTTTTGGCGTTCAGCTCGATCAGGCTTCAATCGCTTTCGCGACGATAGAGCCCTTTGCCTCGCCGCGGCGGCTCGCCCTGTTGGTACGCGGCATCCTCACCCGACAACCGGATCGTGAGGTGGTGCGCCGTGGCCCCACCGTTCAGGCCGCGTTTGGCGCCGATGGGGTGCCAAGCAAGGCCGCATTGGGTTTTGCGGGCTCCTGCGGTGTATCGATCGAGGAGATCGCCTGCGAGAAGACAGACAAGGGCGAATGGCTGGTATTCCGCAGCCTGCTGCCGGGCGCGAGCACGGCCAGCCTCGTGCCTGGCTTGACTGAAGCGGCGCTGGCCGGACTTCCTATCCCGAAGCGGATGCGCTGGGGTAGTGGGGCCGAAGAGTTTGTGCGCCCGATTCACTGGGTCTGCCTGCTGCTCGGCTCGGATCCGATCCCGGGACGGATCCTGGGCGTAGAGGCCGGTCGCACGACGCGCGGTCACCGCTTCCATCACCCGGATCCGATCAGGATTGATCAAGCCACCGACTATGCCGAGCGACTGCGCTCGCAGGGATACGTCGAGCCGGATTTCGGGCGGCGGCGGGTCCTGGTACGTGGCGAGGTTGAAGGACTTGCCCAAGCGCAGGGGTTACGTGCGCGGATCGATGCGGTGTTGCTCGATGAGGTGACCGCCTTGGTGGAATGGCCACGGGCAATTCTGGGTCGATTCGACCGCGCGTATCTCGCGATTCCGCCCGAGGTTCTGATCGAGACCATGCGGTCTAATCAGAAGTATTTTCCGCTCGAAGACACTTCGGGGACCTTGGAAGCGGCTTTCATTACGGTCACGAACATCGAGAGCCGCGACCCCGATCAGGTGCGTGTGGGTAACGAGCGTGTGATACGTCCGCGGTTTGCGGACGCCGCTTTCTTTTGGTCACAGGATATCAAGCGGCCGTTGGAAGACTACGCCGGTCGACTCGAAACCGTTGTATTTCAAGTCCGTCTCGGTACCCTTGCAGATAAGAGTACCCGGGTGGCCAGCATAGCTCGCTACCTGGCCCCGACTCTTGGTGTCGACCCGGACATAGCTGCGCGTGCGGCTCGGCTATCGCGCTGTGATCTTGTCACGTCCATGGTGTATGAGTTCCCTAGCCTGCAGGGCACGATGGGCCGCTACTATGCCCGGCATGCAGACGAGGATCCCTGCGTCTGTGCCGCGATGGAAGAGCAATATCTGCCGCGCTTTGCGGGCGATCGCCTACCGCAGACGCCTTGCGGGCAGGCCTTAGCCATCGCAGATCGGCTCGATACACTGATCGGGATCTTTGGGATTGGATTGCGTCCCAGCGGTGCGAAAGATCCTTATGGCCTGCGCCGTGCCTCGATCGGGGTGTTAAGGATCCTCATTGAGACGCCGCTGGAGTTTGATGTGCGAGATCTTATGAAGGTCGCGGCATCTGCTTATCCGCCCGGTGTTCTGAGCGCTGACGTTGAAGCCGCTGCGCTTGGTTATGTGTTGGATCGGCTGCGCGGTTACTACCACGACCGAGGTGTTGCCGCTGATACGATCGAGGCCGTGCTCCTGACCGGGGTCACGGTACCGGCCGATCTCGACGCACGGTTGAGCGCGGTAACGGCGTTTCGAAGGTTTTCAGGGGCCGCCTCGTTGGCCGCTGCGAACAAGCGGATTCGTAATATCTTGAGTCAGGCTGGTGTCGACACCCTTAGTGGCGCCGATTATCCGGAACCGATTTCACAGTTGTTCCAGGACGTTGCGGAGACTCGTCTTTTCGCTAAGGTCAAACAGCTTGCGGGGTTAGTACGACCTTTGGCGCAGGCGCGTGACTATGTCGGTGTGCTTGAGCAACTGTCTGGCCTGGAGGCCGATCTGGAAGCCTTTTTTGACGACGTTATGGTCATGGCTGAAGATCCTGAGATCCGTAACAATCGGATTCGGCTGCTGCGTTCCTTGGCTGGGCTCTTTCTTCTGGTTGCGGATATTTCCCGTCTTCAGTAATCATTGGTCGGGAGACCACAGCGAAGGGATCACGACGGTGAGTCAGAGTTTTCTGTTATGAGGGATCGGATCGTTATTCTTGACCGGGATGGGGTGATTAACCACGACTCCGATCAGTTCATTAAGTCCATCGACGAATGGATCCCCTTGCCGGGCAGTATTGATGCGATTGCGCGCCTCTGCCAGGCGGGGTACCGTGTTGCCGTTGCCACGAACCAGTCAGGATTAGCGCGCGGTCTGCTAACGCCGGCTGACCTGGACGCGATGCACCGCCGACTTCGGGAGCTTTTGGCAGAGCAGGGTGGCCAGATCGAGATGATTGTCTTCTGTCCACACAGTCCAGACGAGGGGTGCGGTTGCCGCAAACCGCAACCGGGCATGCTTGAAGAGATCGCGCGCCGACTTTCGGTCGAGCTCGCTGGCATACCCTTTATTGGAGATTCACTCGGTGACATCGTTGCGGCGCGTGCCGCGGGAGCTGAGCCCTGGATGGTTCGCACAGGAAAGGGCGAGGCGACCTTGGCCGGCGGATTTCCAGATCTTGTCGATGTCCCTGTCTACGCCGACCTTGCCGCAGTTGTGGACGTGCTCGTCCATGGCTAAGGTCACCTGTGGTTTGGTCCTATTCCGCTCTTTCGCCTACCAGATCGTTTTGGTTGTCTCGGTCATTATTTTCTCGATCCTTCTGATCGCGCTAAGCCCCCTGTCATCGGACTCCGTTCTGGATCGGCTCGCACGTGTTTGGGCCAGGCTCAATCTGGTTGCATTGGGTTTGATCTGCGGCCTTCACTACCGCGTCAGTGGCCTGGAGCGATTACCGACCGAGACCGCGGTGGTTCTTAGTAAGCATCAGTCTGCATGGGACATCATCGCATTGCGAGCCGTCCTTCCAATCCACCAAAGCTGGGTCTTAAAACAGGAGTTGATGCGTATTCCAGTTTTTGGCTCGGGACTAAAACGGTTGCGCTGCATACCGATCGACCGCTCGGCTGGTCGCCGGGCGATCGTCGCGCTGGTACGTGAAGGCATCCGACTGTTGGACGCCGGGCGTTGGGTGATCGTCTTTCCGGAAGGAACGCGCGTTTCGCCGGGTGGCCGGCATCCATACGCGATCGGCGGGGCCGTTCTAGCCGAGCGCAGCGGGCGTCCGGTCGTTCCGATTGCGCATAATGCGGGCTATTTTTGGGGGAAGCTGAGTCTGGCCAAAAAGCCAGGCACGATTGATCTTGTTATCGGACCGGTCATCGCGACCGCCGGACTGACGGCTGCACAGATCAACGTCGCTGTGGAGGATTGGATTGAGTCGACGGTCGCTTCATTGCCTGAGCCAGAGGCAGCATCGGATGACCCCTCCGGGTCAGGCCACTGAGGAGTAGTTGGAAGGCAGTGAGCACTGCGCCGACTTAAATATCGAGATTCCCGACATTGAGCGCGTTCCGCTCGATAAACTCTCGCCTTGGCTCCACGTGATCACCCATTAGTGTCGTGAAAATCTGATCGGCGCCCACGGCGTCCTCGATTGTCACTCTCAATAGACGTCGCGTCTCGGGATTCATGGTGGTGTCCCAGAGTTGATCGGGATTCATCTCACCAAGCCCCTTGTAGCGTTGGATGCTGTGTCCGCGTTGCGCCTCCGAAAGAAGCCAGCGAATCCCCTCACCCAGCTCGGTGATTTCCTTCCGGCGCTCTCCGCGTAACATGTAGGCACCGGGCTCAATCAGGCCGGCGATCTTTCTGCCAAAATCCTGGATCCTCGCATAGTCTGCGGTGTGGAAGAAATCCAGCGGCACGCTACGGCTCTCCGGAATGCCATGGATTAATCGCGTTAACTCCAGCGCAGCCGGCCGCGGCGATACGGGTTCGGAAAGACGCAGTTGATAGTGCAACGACAGCGACTCAAACTGATTGAGACGTTGTTCCAGTTGAATACGCCAGTCGGCAAAAGCTTGCGGATTCGCCAGGAGCTGATGGCCGACAGTTGGAGCCTTGGCTAGTTCTTCAAGAAAGACAGCATCGTAACGCACAGACAGACGTTTGACGATCCCCACGAAAACCTGATAATCACGCGCCAGTGATTCCAATGCAGTGCGCGCTAAGGGCAGCGTGTCCGCATTGACATAGAGATCGGCGCCATCAAGAGCGGCTTGGAGCATTGCACCATTGAGTGCAGCGTCGTCGAGCAGATACTCCTCCTGCTTGCCTTTTTTGATTTTGTAAAGAGGCGGTTGTGCGATGTAGATGTGCCCGCGCTCCACCAACTCCGGCATTTGACGGTAGAAGAAGGTCAGCAAGAGGGTCCGAATGTGCGCGCCGTCAACGTCTGCATCAGTCATGATAATGATGCGGTGATAACGCAGATTGTCGGGATTATATTCTTCACGTCCGATCCCGCAACCCAAGGCAGTGATCAAAGTCCCGACTTCGGCTGATGACAACATCTTGTCGAAGCGGGCCTTCTCGACGTTAAGAATCTTGCCTTTGAGCGGAAGGATCGCCTGAAAAGCCCGGTCGCGGCCCTGTTTTGCAGAGCCTCCGGCTGAGTCTCCCTCGACGAGGTAGAGCTCTGAGTTAGCAGGATCCTTTTCCTGGCAGTCGGCAAGCTTGCCGGGTAATCCGGCGACGTCAAGCACGCCTTTGCGGCGTGTCATCTCGCGGGCTTTGCGGGCCGCCTCTCGGGCTCGTGCCGCCTCGAGCATCTTGTTGGCGACGGCTTTTGCTTCAGCCGGCTGTTCTTCGAGAAAAATGTTGAGCTGCTCGACGACCAGGGACTCGACGATGGCTTTCACCTCCGACGAGACCAACTTGTCCTTGGTTTGAGAGGAAAACTTTGGATCAGGGACTTTGACAGATAAAACAGCGGTCAAACCCTCACGCGCATCATCGCCGACAGGTCTGATCTTCTGGTTGCGATCAAGGCCCTCTCGCTCGATATATCCATTCAACGTTCGGGTCAGGCCAGCTCGTAATCCGGCTAAGTGGGTGCCTCCATCTTTTTGAGGGATGGTATTGGTATAACAGTAAATCGTCTCTTGGTAGCCGTTGTTCCACTGGATCGCAAGCTCGACCGTCACCGACTGACGCTCGGCGGTAAAATGGATCACGCTGGGATGGATGGGTTCTTTGTTTTGATTGAGGTGCTCAACAAAGGCGCGTATCCCTCCCTGGTATTCGAAGATGTCTTCGCGGCCGGTGGTTTCCTCGAAGAGCTCGATGCGAACGCCGGAGTTCAGAAAGGAGAGCTCACGTAGACGCTTCGCGAGGATGTCGTAGTGGAACTCGATATGGGTGAAGGTCTCGTCAGACGGGTAAAAACGGATCTCTGTTCCGGTTGCATCCGTCTCGCCGACTTGTCTAAGCGGATATTGAGGCTCACCTAAACGGTATTCCTGCTCGTAGAGGCATCCGCCCCGCGAGATTCTCAGCAAAAGTCGCTTTGAGAGGGCATTCACAACGGAAACACCAACCCCGTGCAGACCGCCGGACACTTTGTAGGAGTTGTCGTCGAACTTACCCCCGGCATGCAGAACGGTGAGGATTACCTCTGCCGCAGAGCGCTGTTCTTCTGAATGGATGTCAACGGGAATCCCGCGTCCATTGTCGATAACGGATACCGAACCATCTCCATGGAGGGTTACGCGAATGGCGTCGCAGTGACCGGCCAGCGCCTCGTCAATGGAGTTGTCAACGACCTCAAATACCATGTGGTGGAGACCGGTTCCGTCGTCGGTATCACCGATATACATTCCTGGCCGCTTTCGGACTGCGTCCAGTCCGCGAAGCACTTTAATGTTGGTTGAATCGTAGGTCATGTAGCCTGGTCGAGATGCTGGGACGGTGGAAGGGTGGGGGACTGCGCGTTTCGGGTTGCTGATCCAATGGATACTACCTGGGTGGAGTACCGGGTGCGAGGTGGCGGCGTGGGATCGGTGCGCGGAGTCGTTCTGCCCTGAGCGCCTCCATTATACGGGAAGGGCGGCTGGAGCGCCTCTATCGTCGGGCGCTGGACGCCTTGTCCGATCGGGAAGCCATCTCTTAGGGCGCATCGACGGGTTTTGATTGGCCTCGCGTTGGATGTTCCATGTGGGACATCTGGGCATTAGGCGAAGGGGCGTTGCCAACGATGACATCACCAACACCAACGCGCGTCGTAATGCATTGGCCGCAGACCCCGGCGTAAAGGCTCCGTAACCGTTTGAAGGCAGCGGCATCGATCTCCGCCGCGAGATCATCAAGCAGCCAGATCGAAGGCTTCAGCCCATTGGCGCGGTGGACTTGTTCTGCCGCAAGTTGCAATAGGCAAACTGCGGCCTTGGCTTGGCCTCGCGACAGCCGAACAATCACGCCGTCGCGCGTGATGACAAGATCGGCTCGGTGGGGGCCGGACGCTGTCTGGCACCGCGTTAGGTCTACGTGCCTGGATCGTTCGAGCGCAGCCCCAAGATCCGCATCCCTTGCCCAGCCTTGCTTGTACCGGAGATCGCAGCCATCAAGAAAGGGGAAGCCATCAGCGAGCCGAGTAAACTCGGTCCGCCAGCATGAAACGAAGGCCCGTCGGGCGTCGTGGATCCGCTCAGCGAACTCGATAAAGGGTCCGTCCCATGCAGCGACCGCTCGGGACCCTTGCCGCAGGGCAGCGTTTCGTTGACTGAGAACTCGTCTCAAATCATTTCGCCATCCCCCAAAGCGATGTTCCACGTGGAACACATTCCAATCAAGCAACGCCCGTCTGAGCGCAGGTTGACCCTCGAGCAGGGCCTGAGGATTTTCACCGACCAACTTTACCAGCAATGGACTCTCGTGCGGAGACTGGCCACGTAAAACCCAGCCGTTACACTGGCGGACGCTTTCGCGCGGGGTTCGCTCAAAACTGAGAATCGAATCCCCTTGTGCATCAGCCTGCTGAAAACGGCACTCGATAATTGTCCGCTGCTCACCATCCGTCGTCAGCGGCCCCGCTTTCCGCCCCCTGAAAGTGCGTCCCCGCGCCAACAGATAAACAGCTTCCAGCAAAGCCGTCTTCCCTGCCCCGTTTCCACCCGTGATGCAGATCCCTCTGTGACACGCTTCCAGATCGAGCGTCAGGCTGCGCAGATTACGAAGATTCCTGATCCGCAGCGATAACAGCCGCGGATAGCGGTGACCATCCATCAGTCCTCCGCATTACAGCCGCATCGGCATGACAACGTAAGTCTCATCATCCACCCCGGCACCCCGCCAAACTGAGCTGCTGCCGGCGTCACTGAAGCGGACCTGGATCTGATCACCTTCCACCGCGTTGAGAACGTCGGAGAGATAGGCGACATTGAAGCCGATTGCCGTTGGATCACCCTGGTAGTCCAGTTCAATCTCTTCCTCTGCTTCCTCCTGCTCCGGGTTGTGAGCTTGTAGCCTCAGCACCCCTTCCTCGAACCCGAGCCGAACACCTCGGTACTTCTCATTCGATAAGATTGAGGTTCTGGCTAGAGCGCGTTTGAGCGCCTCGCTGCTCACGACCGCGACTTTTCCCAGTTCACGTGGAATGACTCGCTCGTAATCCGGGTAGCGGCCATCCACCAGTTTCGATGTCATCACCATTGCCCCGACGGACAATCGGATACTTCGGCTCCCGACCAACACCGACATCTCTTCATCGGTCGATCCGAGCTGCCGCCGCAGCTCCAAGACAGTCTTGCTCGGGACGATGACCTGTAGCGACTCCGGCATACCGAGTTTCAGACCACGGTGAAACTTGGCAAGCCGATGTCCGTCGGTCCCGACAGCCGTGATCCCTGAATCGCTCCAGTCAATCAGTAGGCCGTTCAAGTAGTACCTGACATCCTGCTGGGCCATGGCAAAAGATGTCTTATCCAGAACCTGTCGCAAAGCGCCTTCCGGCAGTTTGACGTCAAAGCCCTCAATCTCCGCCTCCATCAGAGGGAAATCTGCTGCGGGTAGCACTCCCAGCGAAAACCTGCCCCGTCCAGCTGTCACGACACAGCGTTCATTGCTCAGGCGAAACCGGATTTCAGTCCCTTCGGACAGGCTGCGACAGATGTCCATGAGCTTGCGCGCCGGCAACGTCGTCTCGCCCTCTTGCGACACCGATGCGGAGCAGTGCGCCTTCACCTCCACTTCCAGATCCGTGCCACACACATGCATGCGATCGCCGTGCGCTGAAACCAGGAGGTTTCCCAAGATTGGGAGTGTCTGCCGCCGCTCGACAACACCTACTACCTTGCTTAGAACGGGCAGCAGTCTTTCACGGTTGACGACGAACTCCATTGCGATCTCCAAATATAAAAAGAAATGTAAACGCTCGGTAGTCATAACGCATGTGAATCGCGCCGGACTGGCCGATCAGCCTGATAAACTGGCGCTATCGGCGCTATCGGCGCTATCGGCGCTATCGCAGACCAGAGCAATCTCCGGATAGCCTGTGTATCAGGCTTACGAAGATGCACGGCCTGATTTTATCCACAGCGTGCCCGCGCCTATGAAGTCAGAGTCCTTAACAGGTTCCTGTAGTCCTCTTCAAGCGTTGCGTCACCATCACGAAGATTCTTAATGGTTCGTGTCGCATGGAGCACCGTGGTGTGATCGCGTCCCCCGAAGGCTCTGCCGATTTCGGGCAGACTATGCTTTGTGAGTTCTTTTGCGAGCGCCATGGCAACCTGACGGGGACGGGCGATCGAGCGACTTCGTTTAGCCGAGAGCATATCTGAGGCCCTGAGCTTGTAGTACTCCGCGACCGTCTTCTGAATGTTCTCGATACTAACCTGCTTGTCCTGAGCGGCCAGCATGTCGCGCAGTGCGTGCTTCGCCAGTTCCATGGTGATCGCTTTTCCGGTGAACTGCGCATTCGCGACCAGCCGCCGCAGCGCTCCCTCAAGCTCTCGGATGTTGGAGCGAATCCTTCGACCGACGAAGAACGCGACATCTTCCGGCAGATCCACATTCCAAAGGCTTGCTTTGCTGTGGAGGATCGCGACACTGGTTTCCAGATCAGGCGGCTCGATCGACACAGTGAGTCCCCAACCAAAGCGAGACCGAAGTCGCTCTTCCAGCCCGACAACCTCTTTGGGGAATCGGTCGCTGGATAAGACGATCTGCTGCCTGGATTCAAACAGAGCATTGAAGGTGTGAAAAAACTCTTCCTGAGAACGTTCTTTTCCCGCGAAAAACTGCACGTCGTCGATCAACAAGGCATTGACCGATCGGTAGGTCTTCTTGAACTCGTCGATTCTGTTGTGCTGAAGCGCTTTGATCATTTCGGCCACAAAGCGCTCCGAGTGAAGATAGACAACGCGCGCATTAGGGTTCGTGGCGAGTACGATATTTCCAACCGCATGCATCAGATGCGTCTTGCCTAGACCGACGCCGCCGTAAATGAACAGCGGGTTATACGCCGTTCCGGGGTTCCGGCCGATCTGCATCGACGCCGCACGCGCAAGCTGATTTGATTTGCCTTCAACGAAGCTGTCGAACGTGAAGTCCGCGTTGAGGTTGGCACTGGCGCGCCGAGCTGTGAGTTCGGCATCGCAATCCGCAGCGGTGCCCACCACTCGACCGACAGTGCTGGTCGCCTTCGAGTCGACTCCGCCCACCTCGAAGCTCAGCTTGGTGATTGCCGAGTCGCTGTAAGATCGACACAGATCAAGCAGCCGAGCCTCGTAGTGCTGGCGTATCCAATCCAGGACGAACGTGTTGGGAGCGAACAATCGCAGGCGATCCGCGTCGACCCGTGCCTGTAGCGGAAGTATCCAGGTGTTGAACTCTGCCGACGTCAATTCACCCCTGAGTTGTTTGACGCATTGCTCCCATACCCCCACGTTCACCTCCGAAATCCCGCTCTTGTTCTGGTGCAAGACCTTCGCATGATCACGCGGCCCTGATGGTTCGGCAACGTGGCGGGCGACCGGTGGTGCGCCCGCCTGCTACCGCTCGTCACACCGCAGTCTAGCCTGACCGACCGGACTTATCCACAATCCGCGACGGCGACGGCGGGCGTTTCGGCATTGACTTTTGCCGTAAAATTGCTTATGTTTCCGCGCCTTTTACGGCCGGTCTCAATGCCGAGTCCCGGACGACTATTCCCGGAGTAGCGATCATGAAGCGCACCTTTCAACCCAGCCGTCTCAAGCGCGCTCGGACCCATGGTTTCCGCGCTCGCAGCGCCACAAAGAACGGCCGAAGGGTGATCAATGCCCGCCGTGCCAAGGGGCGCGTGCGTCTGATCCCCTGAACCGCGCGGATGACCTGGCGGGTCTGCTGCCTGCAAACCAACACTTCCCCAGGAGCTGTCGCCTTACCGCCTCCGGACAGTTCCGAGAAGTGTTTGCGTCACCCCTACGTCGCCGCGGTCCCGGTTATCTCGTTCTGTATCGCAAAAACCAGTTGGCGTATTCGCGCCTCGGACTGGCGATATCGAAGAAGTGTGCCCGCCGTGCCGTGGATCGTGCCCGCCTGAAGCGAATCGCTCGCGAGAGCTTTCGTCGGAATCGGACTCGACTCGACGGGTGGGACATCGTCGTTCTCTGCGTCTCGGGCGCACCGACGCTGCCGAATCCTGATCTTTTCGACAGCCTGTCCCGCGCGTGGGCGATCATCGAGAAACAAGCATGCGGCGAATCTTGATCGTCATGATCCACGCTTACCAGTACGGCATCAGTCCTCTCCTCGGGCCTCACTGCCGATTCTATCCATCTTGCTCGCACTACGCCGTGGAGGCGATCGAGCGTCATGGTCTGCTGCACGGGGGGTACCTGGCCGTTCGCCGTGTATCCCGCTGCCATCCCTGGCACGAAGGCGGCTTTGACCCAGTCCCAACCGAAAGGCACATCAGCTCTCATGGATAACCAGCGTTTAATCCTGTTTTTCGCCCTGGCCGCGGTGATGTTCCTCATCTACTCGGCTTGGATGGAAGACTACGGTCGCCCGGCTCAGCCGCAGGTGGTCCAAGAGCCCGGCACGACGGCGGCTGGCGTTGCCGCCTCCGACGTTGCTAAAGACGTACCGCAAGTGACGACCACTCCCGATACCATCTCGCCTGCTTTGTCGGACAGTGTTTCACAGTTGACGCCTGCGGAGGCTCCGATTCGGGTCGAGACGGACGTGATCCACGTCGAGATTTCTCCGCGCGGTGGAACCATTTTGGCAGCCTGGCTGTTGGACTACTCGACGGTTGCAGAGCGACCGGACGATCCTTTTCAACTGTTGAAGCCAGCACCGCCCAACATGTTTATCGCCCAGTCGGGTTTGCTGGGCGAGGATCCTTCTCTGCTTCCGACTCATGAGGCGATATTTCAGAGTGTTCAGCCTTACTATCAACTCGGATCGAACGACGACAGCCTAGAGGTCGAGCTGGTCTGGGTGAGCGATGCCGGGATTGAAGTGCGTAAGAATTATCGCTTCGAGCGTGGCAGCTATGTTATCCGAACCGGCCATTCGGTCACCAATTCGACCGAGTTACCGATCGTCGCGCGCCAGTACAATCAACTTCAACGCACAGATCTCTACGACCCGAACGAGTCTCGATTCATTCATACCTATACCGGCGCTGTCTATTTCAGTCCGGAAGATAAATATAAAAAGGTCTCTTTCGATGAGATGCTGAAAGGCCCGCTCGATCGTAGTGTCATCGATGGCTGGATCGCGATGATGCAGCATTACTTTTTGGCGGCCTGGATACCTCCAGCGGGCGTTCTGGAGACCTTCTACACCAACGTTCTCGCTGACTCACGCTACATCATCGGTAAGTACTCTCCGGCGGTTAGCATTGCACCCGGCAGCACGCATCGTTTCGAAAACGAGCTCTTCATCGGTCCGAAGCTCCAGGATAAACTGGCCAGCGTTGCTCCGGGCTTGGAGTTGGCCGTCGACTACGGCTGGTTGACCGTGATCGCACAACCCATCTTCTGGATCCTGAGCAAGATCTATCTGGTCGTCGGTAACTGGGGTTGGGCGATCATTTTTCTGACGATCCTGATCAAGCTCGCCTTCTACAAGCTGTCGGAAACCAGTTACAAGTCGATGGCAAACATGCGCCAGCTCTCTCCGCGTCTCCAGGCGTTGAAGGACAGGTATGGCGATGACAAACAGCGCCTGAACCAGGCGATGATGGAGATGTACAAGACCGAGAAGATCAATCCCCTCGGTGGTTGTCTGCCGATTCTCATCCAGATTCCGGTCTTCATCTCTCTCTACTGGGTCCTCCTCGAGAGCGTTGAGATGCGCCATGCGCCCTTTGTGCTGTGGCTCGACAATCTCTCGGCGCCCGACCCCTACTTCGTCCTGCCGCTGATCATGGGTATCTCCATGTTTGTGCAGATGAAGTTGAATCCGCCGCCGCCGGATCCGATGCAGGCGAAGATCATGATGGCGCTGCCGTTTGTCTTCACGGTCTTTTTCGCCTTCTTTCCCTCCGGCCTAGTGCTCTACTGGACGGTCAACAACCTGTTGTCGATCGCCCAACAATGGTACATCACCCGAACGATCGAGAAGCAGGCCGCGTCGGCTAAGCGGAAAAAGTAGCTCGAATTCGATGGCCGCGCTGGTGACCGACACCATCGTCGCTGTAGCGACACCGCCGGGATTCGGCGGTGTCGGTATCGTTCGGGTCAGTGGCGGTCTGGTTCCTCGGATTGCACTCGGCATACTCGGTCGCCTTCCTTCTGCGCGCTCTGCATGCTTTGCCACGTTCCACGATGCTGAAGGCGGTTTTGTCGACCAGGGCATCGCCCTTTACTTCCCTGCGCCGGCGTCCTTCACCGGCGAACATGTCCTTGAACTTCAGGGCCATGGCGGTCCTGTGGTGATGGATTTGCTGGTTCAGTGCTGTCTGGATCTGGGTGCTCGGCTTGCCCGCCCCGGCGAATTCTCGGAACGCGCTTTTTTAAACGGGAAACTCGACCTCGCTCAAGCGGAGGCCGTCGCCGACCTCATCGAGAGCTCGACAGATCTCGCTGCCCGCCTCGCGGGGCGTAGTCTGCAAGGGGTCTTCTCGCGGCAAGTTGATGACCTGATCGAACGTCTCATCCGGATGCGTACGTTCATCGAGGCGACGCTCGATTTCCCCGACGAGGAACTCGCTCTCTCTGCCGATCTCGGAATCTCCGACGACCTCCAGGCGATCATTGATCAGACCCGCGAGCTGATGGGGACCGCGCGTGTCGGACAGGTCATACGCGAGGGCCTGGCAGTCGTCATCGTGGGCCCGCCAAATGCTGGGAAATCTAGTTTACTCAATGTCTTATGCGGACAAGACGCGGCCATCGTCACGCCCGTCGCAGGAACCACGCGTGATGTGCTGAAACTCGATATTCAGGTCGATGGGCTCCCGATTCGAATCGTGGATACCGCCGGGCTGCGTCACAGTGAGGATCTTGTCGAACGCGAGGGCGTGCGCCGAGCACGTGCTCAATTGGATCAGGCCGACTTAGTACTGTGGGTCTACGATGCCTCGGAGGGCCCCGACTCGATCACACGGGAAAGCCTACCGAGCGAAATCCCGGTAACGCGTGTGCGCAATAAGATCGACCTATTCGGTATCTCGCCTGGTATCGTCGAGGTCAACACCGGACCGGAGATTTCCCTGTCGGCCGTGACCGGTCGGGGACTGGATCTCTTACGATCGCATCTCAAAGACCGCGCCGGTTTTGGTGCACTGGCCGAAGGGGCGTTCGTGGCGCGTCGCCGACACCTCCAGGCTCTCCGCCGAGGACTCGATGATCTGGAATCCGCCCGGCACGCCTTGGATCAAGGATCCGGCGCGGAACTCGTCGCCGAGGATCTACTCCGAGCCCAGCACGCCCTCGGCGAAATCACCGGCCGTTTCACATCCGAAGACCTGCTCGGTCGAATCTTCTCGACCTTTTGCATCGGAAAATAATCACCGTTTCCAATAGGCTCATCGAAGGTCGCGCGGCTGTTTTATTCTCCAGTGGCAACCGCGAAGCGTATTCGCTTTGTCTCCACACCGAAATCCGCTGTCTCTGCTGCCCCAATCAGTCTGGTTCCTCAGCGCGCGGACAGTGTCGGTGCGGATTCCTGCTCATCGGCAGGAGGGGGGGTTCGAAGGTGTCGTCAATGATGGCGCAGAGGACATGGCCGATTGCGATGTGCATCTCCTGGATATGTGGCGTGTCGTGGGACGGGATGACGATGGGACAGTCGACTTGGGTTCGGAGGTTGCCGCCGTCGCGACCGAGCAAGCCGATGGTTTTGATGCCCTTGGATCGCGCGCTATCCACTGCGGCGATGACGTTTGGCGAGTGGCCCGAGGTCGAGATGGCCACGAGCACATCGCCCGGTTGACCGAGCGCCTCGATCTGACGCGCAAAGACCCGTTCGAAGCCGAGGTCATTGCCGATCGCGGTCAAGGCGGACGAGTCCGTGGTCAGCGCCAAGGCCGGCAGTGCGCGACGGTTGGGTACCCCGTAGCGGCCGGTCAGCTCCGCAGCGATATGCTGCGCGTCGGCTGCGGAGCCACCATTGCCGCATAACATGACCTTGTGGCCCGATCCGAGTGCGCTGATCAGGAGTGCCGCGGCGTCGGCGACGACAGGACCGAGTGTTTCACGCACGGCTAGGGCGACGTCGAGGTGTCGGTACAGGTGTGCGTCGAATCGATTAAGCATGAGGGAGTGGACCCGAGTCAGTGGATGTCGACACGGCGGATTGCCGTTGGATTGTGAGGAGCTGGATGCCGTTCTGTCAAAGTGATGCGCCACGCTGGGTGGCCGTGCGCGGTATCACCTGTCGATGACCAACGCGGCGTGAAGCGCCTCCGGTTAGACGTCCAGCCCAAGACCGACGTCAACAGTCTAGAATGGGGTCAATTCTGGCCCGGTCATCCGCATCATGAACACTGTCCCCGACATCTTCTCGCATCGCAAGTACTGGGCGCACAAACTGGGTACGGCCCCTGAGCTGCCCATGTCTCGCGCCGAGATGGACCTGCTTGGGTGGGATTCCTGCGATGTGATCATCCTGACCGGGGATGCCTATGTCGATCATGCCTCGTTCGGTATGGCGATTATCGGGCGTTTGCTGGAGGCACAAGGGTTTCGCGTCGGAATCATCGCGCAGCCGGATTGGACCTCTGTGGAGGATTTTCGGCGTCTCGGGCGGCCGAATCTGTTCTTCGGCATAACCGCCGGGAACATGGATTCGATGGTCAATCGCTATACCTCGGACCGGCGCCAGCGTTCCGACGACGCCTACACGCCCGAGGGTGCACCAGGCCGTCGCCCGGACCGCTCGGTGACGGTTTATGCGCAGCGCGCGCGCGAGGCGTTCAAGGGAGTGCCGATCGTCATCGGGGGTATTGAGGCCAGCCTGCGACGCATTGCTCACTATGACTATTGGTCCGAGCAGGTCCGTCGCTCCGCCTTGGTGGATGCCAAGGCCGATCTGTTGATCTACGGGAACGCTGAGCGCGCCTTGGTCGAGTTGGCCCACCGCCTGGCGCGCGGTGAGTCGATCGAGCGCATACGCGATCTGCGTGGCACGGCGTTCATGACCCGCAGTGTGCCGGAGGATTGGGCCGAGATCGACTCGAGTGGACTCGATCAACCCGGCCGGGTCGATCCACATCCTGATCCCTATGCGAGCGTCACGAAGCGGACAGGAACGGAGTCGATCACCGGGTCGGACGATCGGTCTCCGGTCTCTTCTTCGCAGCCGCCGCGCGAGCAGATCGTTCACCTTCGTGTGCCGCGCTCGGACCGCACCCGGACGGTTGTGCGACTGCCGTCGTTCGAGCAGGTCCGTGACGACCCGGTGCTCTACGCGCACGCCTCGCGCGTCTTCCACCTGGAGACCAATCCCGGGAATGCGCGCTCCATGATCCAGGCCCACGGCGATCGGGATGTTTGGATGAATCCTCCGCCCATCCCCTTGACCACGCCCGAGCTGGACCGGGTTTATGAGCTTCCCTACAGCCGTCGGCCGCATTCGAGCTACGCCGAGGCGCGGATCCCGGCCTGGGAGATGATCCGGTTCTCGATCAACATCATGCGGGGTTGCTTCGGCGGCTGCACCTTCTGTTCCATCACGGAGCACGAAGGGCGCATCATCCAAAGTCGCTCGGAGGCGTCGATTCTGCGCGAGGTCGAGGAGATCCGCGACCGCACGCCTGGATTTACGGGCACCATCTCGGATCTCGGCGGGCCGACTGCGAACATGTGGCGGCTCGCCTGCAAGGATCGACGTATCGAGTCTTCGTGTCGCCGTCCATCCTGCGTCTATCCCGGGGTCTGTCCGAACCTCAACACCGACCATACCCCACTGATTCAGCTTTACCGCCGCGCGCGCGCCATCCCCGGCATCAAGCGTGTCCTGATTGCCTCCGGTCTGCGCTACGACCTGGCCGTGCGCTCCCCTGAGTACGTGCGCGAGCTGGTCACACACCATGTCGGCGGTTATCTCAAGATTGCGCCCGAGCACACCGAGGCCGGTCCGCTCAGCAAGATGATGAAGCCGGGTCTCGGGACCTACGACCGTTTCAAGGAGTTGTTCGATCGCTATTCACGCGAGGCCGGCAAGGAGCAGTATCTCATCCCCTACTTTATCGCCGCCCACCCCGGCACCAGCGATGAAGACATGCTCAATCTCGCCCTCTGGCTTAAGCGCAACGGCTTTCGCCCGGACCAGGTGCAGGGGTTTCTGCCGACACCGATGGCGATCGCCTCGACCATGTATCACACTGGTCGGAATCCGTTGAAGAAGGTCACGCGCGATTCGGAGCGCGTCACTGTGGTGCGCAACCAGCGTCAGCGACGTCTACACAAGGCGTTCCTGCGCTATCACGATCCCGAGAACTGGCCGCTGCTGCGCGACGCCTTAAAATCGATGGGCCGCGCCGATTTGATCGGCAATGGCAAACGTCATCTGGTGCCGGCGTTTCAGCCCGCCGGAACCGGTCGAGCGCTGGAGGGTCGCCGCCGTCCCGGCGGCGGCATTGTGCATCACCGGCGCTAGATGGTTCACGTCTCCTCGTAATAGATGTCTCGATAGGCAATATAGATGGCGATCAGCAGGACCGGGAGTACTACCAGCAGTCCGAGAAACAGGGGCAATGCGCCGAGCATGATCATCAACACGGCGGCGAGTCCGTAGATCAAAAATGGCAGGATGTTCTTCAGGCAGCCGGTGAAGCTCAGGCCGAACGCCTTGAGCACCGGGACGCGATCAAGTGCGACGAGGAGCGGGGCAAAGAACAAGGCCATGCCCAGAAGGATGCCCAAGAGCATGACCACGAGGATGGGCAGAAGGAGTACGGGCATCGAGAGGAAGAGATCGACGTTCCCCGGGCCGATCGCCGACGGGTCTAAGGTCGATGTCATTGTTGCGAGGACTGCAGCGAACAAAATGCCGCCAATCAGGACGATTGCGACCGTCATCAGCAGATAGACCAGACCCACCAGGGCCAGCGGACCAGGTGTTCCGGATACGCCAGCGAACAGGTGGCCGACCTCGAAACGACCAGCCCGATATTGCCGATGTGCGCCGATCATGAGTCCAGCACTGAGCATCGGCGAGAGGATGGTGACAACCAGACTCCCAATCATTGGCACCAGGCTGAGTGCCAAAATGATCAGGTAGAAGAGCACCACTGCACCGATCCAGGCGCCAGGCTGCTGTTTGAAGAGCGTCCAGGCATCGGTGATCCAAATCCAGCCGTTCCCGGCAGGACGAGATTTCGGCCCACCGAGACGATCGTAGCCCCTGTCGGGAGGTGGCGGCGTCAAGTCTGCCCGCGGTGGTGCATACAGCGACTCGACCGGGTCGGATTTGCCTGGCTCGCCGATACCTTGGTTGACGAGGTATTGTTCGGCCAGCACGCCGCAAGCCTGACAGACGCCGGCGACTGCCGACACGGCGTCTGAGCCGCACTTCGGGCACCTTCCGAAGGTCTCCCTGGTAGGCCCCCTGGGGTGATTTGCACTGCCCGGTGTCTCCTTGCCGCTGTGAGGCCGTTCTACCCTATGTCGCGGCGTCTCTTTGTCCAGGTAAGGAATCCGATTGTCCGCGACGGTGCGTAGGGTTGGCCCGTTCGCTTCAGGCATGGGAGTTACCAAGGCTGGATCGACGATAACTTGCAGGCCGACCGCATTGAGCGCGTCTCGGTAGCGTTTTGCTTCATCGGCGCCCAACCCCTGCTTCAGCACGCGTCCCTTGCCCTTGAGGATAAGATCGCGTGCCGTGTCCTCATTCAACTTGAACTTGACCGCCAGCGGCGAGACGACCTCAGCGAGCGTCCTCCCCGGCATGAGCTCGCCAGCAAAGAGGATCCGATAGTCGGCTTGCATGGGGTTCTCTCCTGACTTGCGATTCTTCGGCAGCACAACCGCTTGCTTGCCGCAGGCGACATGGCGCATCGGGGCGGCACCTGCACGTGGAGCGCGATTAAGCGGTCAAGCGCCTCAACCAGGCAAGGATACCCGGCTCGGCTTCCCAGACATCGCGCATCGCCTCGCGGTACATCCATGCCTGATCATCTGCGCCGGGAGCGATGCCGGGGAAGGCGCCTGGTGCGGTCGCGGAACCGACACCCTGTCCCAGAGCCGATGAGGCGAGGCGTGGACGCTTGATGCGCTTGCGGGTCAGATACTGAGGGATACGGGGCAAACGGTGGACAACGGTACGCAGGACCAGGCGTGCGCGGTCCTGTCGACCAAGACGGTAGAGTGCCAGGACCTCGCCGTAAGCGAGATCGGCGAGTGCATCATTCGGGAAGCGCCGAGCCAGGGCGAGTGCACGCTCGTCTTCGCCGTCGCGTAGATAATGATTCATCAGCTCGGCGCGTACGCCGTGATGATCGCGAGGGTTAAGGCGCAGCAGCATCTCCAGTGTCCGCGATGCGCCGCGCGGCTCGCCTTCGTCGATCTGGCACAGATACAGGCGGAACAGCAACCGCAGGGCTGGACGGTTCGGGGGCGCAGACCAGGGAATCTGGTGTGGCGCGTCCTCGGGCAGCACCTGTTCCAGGATCGCGCAAGCGCGCTCTAAGAGCGGACGCAACAGAAGATGCGAGATCCAGGGCAACGCGCTCTCGGGGTGCAGATAGAGCGCGGTCGCAAGATCGTCGAGGATATCCAGACTGTCGGCCAGTACCGGTTGTGTCAGCAGATGGTCAAGCCATTCCGGATTCGACCACAGATCGACCTCCTCCAGTGGCATCAGCTGGGTCGAGCTGGGCTTGGTGCCCGGAAACACAGAGCTCCAGTCCGTTTCCACCAGCCGCACGGCTGCCGGGGCGCGTAACTGCGCCGGGGCGGGGCCGTTTGTCGACAGACCGGCGTCGGTGTTTCCGGCGTCGGCGCCTGGCACAGGGGCATCGACCTCATCGAAGAGCGCGAGTTGCCCGGGCAGCCATCCGGGGCCATGCACATTCAAAGCTTCCAGCCGATAGGCGGGTACGGGGCGGGCCTGAATCAGCGTGATCCAGTCATACAGATCAAGGAGCAAGGGGTCGAGCGCGTCGGCATGACTGTCGACGAGGGCCTCTTGTGGGTCCTCGATTGCGTGCATCAGGAAATCCAGAACACCCGAATGCTCGAACCGCTGCTGGCGTAACCGGAAGAGCCAGAATCGGGCGCGCTCGCGGGCAATCCAATCCTTATGCTGAGAGGCCAGGAGAGTGATCTCCAGGATTGCGGTTCCGGGGTTATCCGGATCGCTGCGCAATGCCGCGGTCAATGCGGCATCTGCTGCGCTGAAGTCACCCTCGTCGATCGCCATCGTGCAGCGTCGCTGCCAGGCGACGGCCTGCAGAGCGCGGCTACCCTCGGTACAGATTCGTTCGAGAAAGTCCTGCTTCTTGCGGGAGTAGCTGAGCCGGTCATAGGCATCGCAAAGGATATCGATCGAGGGCTCGAACTCGCCATCAAGCGCATCGAGTGCCCCGGCAAACAAGGGCTCCAGGAGCGCGACCGCGCGTCTGGGGCGATCCTCGGTCAGCCAGCGATCGGCGATCCGTGCGATCAGGGGCTCGGGCACCGCCTGCAAGTCCAATGCTTCGCGTAGTCCGTGCTCGGATAATTCATCGAGCAGGATCTCCCACACGAGATCG
This sequence comes from Thiocapsa sp., assembly GCA_041741175.1. Lineage (GTDB taxonomy): Bacteria > Pseudomonadota > Gammaproteobacteria > Chromatiales > Chromatiaceae > Thiocapsa. Next base: position 62,683 of record JBGSKP010000571.1, read on the forward strand.
CTGGACAGTTCAGGTAGATCGTCGATGGCACCGCAGCAGTCTCGATAACGACTGCCCGATCCGCAGGAGCAGGGCTCCTCGGGGGGGTGCGGCGTCATGAGCTGGGTTTGGAAAGCATGCGTCGGCTGTGGAGTCGCGTTCCAGATCGCCGTTCCAAGCAGATTGGCGAGCCTCCGCTGCTCAATCTCGTCGAATTGTGCACCGGACAACCCGAGCATTTCCGGGAGATGACCACGCGCCCACTCGAGGAAGTCTTCGGGATCGGGTACAAGCAGAATTTGTCGTACGGAACGCTGAATCACCTCTTCGAAGCGTCCGGTATCGGCTATGTCGTGGTCCAGCATTGCGATCTCCTCCGCCGAGTGGAGGCAATTTGGGGATCCGCCAGCCGGGGCCGCTCTTACTTCGCGGTGTACTCTGCATCACGACAGCTTGTGGCAGTCACCGAAGCGGTCGGCCGGCGGGCAGTTGGCGTCCCATTTGGATCAGGAAGTGCTTTGATAGGATCAGTGCCGCCACGGTCGCACTTCGCCTATTGTAAACACGTCCGTCGAAGCTTTGTCGATGATCTGGCACAGGTGAGATGCTCAAATATCGGGCGTCGATCCTTTGCCATGTGTTTCATTGAGCCCTCTACCTTATAGTTGTGGCATCGCCGCTCCAGATCACCCTCATGACTGAGCCCAAGGTTAGAATATTCGTCTCCTCGCCGTCTGACCTTGAGCACGAGCGTGCCCTGGTCAAGGATGTCATTGCGACGCTTGCTCAGGAGTATCTGCCTTATTTCAGGCTGCAGGCCATTCTCTGGGAAGAGGAGGCATTAACGGCGGCCCAGAGCTTTCAAGCCGGGCTGCTGCGCCCGTCCGAATGCGAGATCGTTCTCGTCATGCTCTGGACCCGGCTCGGCACCCCGCTCGCCGATGATCCGTATGGCGGTATGACGGGCACCGAATGGGAGTTCGTCGATGCGGTTCAGGCATCGGTCCTTGCGGGCACCCCCGAGGTGCTGGTGTACAAGAAGACCGCGCCGCGCCTGGTGGATGTCAACAATGCCGAAGCGACGCGCGAGGCGCTCGCCGATCGACAACGGCTCGACGACTTCTTCCGCACGCATTTCTACAACCCGGACGGCAGCTTCAGCCGTGCCTTCAGACAGTTTGGCAGCGATCGATCGTTTCGTGAGCTGGTCGAGACGCAGCTGCGCAAGCTCTTGAATCGCAGGATCAGTGCAGAGCGGCGGTTCGCCTCCACCGGGGGTGATTGGCACGGTAGTCCCTTCCGAGCGGTTGCTCCTTTCGATCTGGTCGACGACCGGGTCTTCACGGGGCGCGAGACCGAGACGCGAGAACTGGTGACTCGATTGGAGACCCTGCAAGGAGCTGGTCACGGGCTTCTCCTGATGAGTGGGTCGAGCGGCGTTGGCAAGACCTCGCTAATCCGTGCCGGACTCCTGCCGCGCCTGATTCGGCCATTCCTCTTTCCGGGCGTTGCCGGATGCCGCTGGTGTCTTGTTGACTTCGACGATCGCAGCCCGATCGAGTCGCTGGCTGCGGCACTGATCGCCCCCGGTATGCTGGGCCCCGCCTTGGAGGCCTTCGGACTCGATGTCGGACGCCTGTCGCGCCTCCTGGCGAGCGAGCCGGACGTCGCGGCCGATCAAATCCAAGCCGCACTCGCCTGGATGGCCGACGACCCGGCGAGCCGCGTCGACGCCTCCAACGGCCGGCTTCAGCTCGCTGTTATCGTTGATCCGCTCGACCGGCTTTTTCGGCCTGTCATGCGCGATTCGCCGGATGTCCGCGCGGTCACGCGGGCCTTGGCATTGCTCGCCGTGCGCGAGGGCGTTTGGGTCATTTCATCGCTGCGCAGCGACTATCTCGGCCACCTCGATACGACGCCCGACCTGGCGTCCCTGTTGAACGATCAAACCTGGTTTCGGTTGGAGCCACCGCCCCCGTCTCGCATCAGGCAGGTGATCGAAATTCCCGCCCGTGTCGCCGGCGTCGAGTACGAGGGGATGTCGGACGGCGCAGGGCGTGGCTTGGTCGAGGCGTTGGAAGCGGAGGCGAGCGCGCTGCAGCACTGGCCGGCCGTCCTGGAGCCAGCCCTGCATGCGATTTATCTGAGCGCCGAGCAGAACTCAACCCGCTCCGACGACCCGGCTCATCGGCTGCTGAGGATCCGCGACTATCGTCGCGTCGGCGGGCTCGCTGGCACCCTGCTGCGTCGGGCCGAAACCCTCTGGGAGGACCTGGAGCCGCCGATTCATGAGGCCTTGCCGGTACTCTGTCGAGCATTGATCGCACTGGAAGGCGGCGCGGCATCGCTCAGCGCTCGAACGGGCGATCTCGGCACGCTCGGGAGAAACCCAGCCGTCGCGAGTCTCATCGAGTCGCTGATCGAGTCCCGACTGGTGGTCGCCGAGGGCGTCGCCGACCCCTCGGCGCGCCTGCCCTGCACGCAAGCCGCGCTGCAGCTCAGGGGCGATCTGCTGCGCCTTGTCACGCAGACCGGCGAGGGGTGGCGTGCGCGCCTGTTGAAGAGGGCTTCGGCGACAGCACTTGAAGCGATGGTCGCGTCCCCCCCGGATGCGCCAGCCGACCCGGACGTGGATCAGGATTTCGACCCGACCGCGATGTTGCCTTGGCAGGACTATCATCCGACCGTACGCTTCATCCATCCGGCGCTCTTCGAGCAGTGGCAACCGGTTCGGGACTGGCTTGCCGATCCAAACAACCGCCGCGACCTGATCCTGCGCTACCAGATCTCCCGCCAGGCCCGACTTTGGAAGCGTACCGACTGCAACCGTGAATACCTGCTGGGCGAGGCCGGCTATGCTGCCGCGCTTGGTTTTGTGGAGCGCTACGGCGAGGAGCTTGAACCGCTTGAACGGGAACTCCTGGATCAGTCGCGCGAGTTCCTGGCCTATCAGCGCCGGCGCAACCGCGGGGCGCGGCTGCTTGGGCTGACCTTGGCCATCCTTCTGGTGTTTGCGACCATGGCGGCTTTCTGGGCCTGGGGCGCCTCGCGTGAAGCCACCTTGAATCTGCAACGCAGTCTGCTCAAGGCGGCCGATATTGCCGTGCAACAGGGCAATACGCCGGAGGCGGTTCGGCTTGCGCTGAACGCCGGACCCTATCTCCCGGAAGTGGCTACCGACACGCTCAGCCGCGCCTTCACCACAAACCGTCTGATCGCAATGGTTCAGTCCGAGGTGACGGCAAGCGACCAGCCGTTGCCGCCGGCGTTTCGCAGCGACGGCGAGCGTCTGGTGACGCAATCCCAGGGCGAAGGTGCTCAGCTTTGGGCGTTGCAGGGCCAACGTTTTCAGCCGGCGAGAACCCTGTTCGTCCCGAAAACACCGATCCATTCGGTGCGCTTTGTCGGCAGTGGTGAGCCGCAGACGATTCTTGGAATCGGCGAGGCGGGCGTTTGGCGTCTACCTGCCGAGCCCGGTCAAGCGCCGCACTGGAGCTGTGGCGCTCGTCCCGACAGTCCGATCGCAGTGGATCCGACCGGACGCTTCCTCGCACTCTCTCATGGCGCGCCTCAGGATCGGTTTGCGGTGTGTCTCCTGGATCTGAGCCGTCCAGATGAGCCGCTCTGGGATGCGGCCTTGCATGCCGGTGAGTTGCGTAGCCTCGCCTTTGCTCCGGACGGAGAGCTGCTGGTGACGGCCTCGCGCGACGGCTCCGCACGTGTGATCGAAACGCGCACGGGGATCGAACGGGTCAGCCTGCCGACCGCTGGACCGCTTGGTCGGCCCGCCAACGACGCGCGGTTTGATCCGGCCGGTTGGCGCATTGCCGTGGCCTCGGCGGATGAACGCATCCGCGTGTATGGCCTCGACGGGCAGGAGCTCGCCGAGCTGGGCGTCATCGAGCGTGATGGACGGCAGATTCGGATCCACAAATCGGCTGTGCGCGAGACCGTCTTCTCGCCGGGTGGTCAATACCTTGTCGCCGGCGACGATGGCGGCCAGGTCGTGCGTTGGGACCTGCAGCGCGGCAGCGCCGAGATCCTCGGTCATCACGGGTTGTCCGTCGAGCATGTGCGGGTGTCTCCGGGGATGGACGATGCGGACCGCGAGCCGATGGTCCTCAGTGCCTCGCTCGACAAGACCGCGCGCTTGTGGGGATTGCTGACCGGCAAGGAGATCGCCGTCTTCAGTCATGACGCGGCGGTCTCCGATGCCCGTTTCAGCCACGACGGCCAACGGGTTCTAACCTACTCGGATCTGGATGGCTCAGCGCGGCTGTGGTCGGTCAGACCGACTGAAACGCTGGCCTTCAATCTCCCCAGCGCGGACCACGTGTGGCATCTGGCGATGACCGATGCACCCAGATCACCGGATGCCGCGGGCGAGGATCCTCAATCGGTCCTGCTCGCGACCGCCGCCTTCGACGGTCGCGTTGAGGTCTGGCAGTATGATCGACGCACCGACCGTCTCCCGCCCGTGCGGATCTGGAGCCTCTCGGGCCACCAGGGACGGGTGCGTCGCGTGGCCTTCTCGCCGAACGCAGAGTTCTTGGCGAGCGCTGGTCATGACGGCACGGCCTGGGTCTGGAATCTGCAGACCGGTGGGGGTTGCCGGCTGCCGCTGACCTCCGATGGGGCACCTTGCCGACCCGATGGCGGGCGCTCCTGCCCCAATGTGCACCAAGCCCTTTTCGCGCCGGACGGGCGCTGGCTGCTGACCACCTCGAGTGATCTGGATCGGCCGGTG
>JBGSKP010000572.1:0-3575 GCA_041741175.1 Thiocapsa sp.
AGGGCCCGGCCGGCCGGCGTCGCCATGATCCCGGCCTGCCGGTCATCCAGCAGCGGATTGGCCCGGCGCAGGCGCGCCGGAAGTGCGCTGAAGAGTGCCTCGCCGATCGGCTGTCTGTAGTAATCCGCCGCCCATCGCAGCAGGGCCAGATCCTCGACGCCGAGAACGGGATGCGGATCGAGTATGCACTCCACAGGTCTTAATCGCGCCGGATCCTGATCCGAGGTCTGCGCCAGCTCCAGGAGGATGCCAACCCGTCGACTGCGACCGAAGGGCACCAAGACCCGCTGCCCCGGCATGAGTGCGGGCCCCGGCTCGGCATCCGGGCCGGCGGTGCATGGTGGTCGATAATCGAAGGCCCCCATCAGTGGCGCCGCGACGGCAATCCGCAGCACCAGATCGGGGCTGAAGGGCGGTGTGGCGAGTGGATCGGAAGTTAGGCCGGATGATGGATTGGGTTGCACGGTAAGGATCGATGACTCGAATGACGGCCTGTAATAGCCGGTTAGGTGGCGGATGTCCGCTTGCTGCCAGGAAACACCGGCAATCGCCTGTCGCGAAACATGAAACCCGGACGACTCACAATTCCTGTGGATAAGTCTGGGGATGAAGCCTGAATAGACGCCGCGACCGAGCGCCGTTGTTACGGTTTTGTTTGTTTGGAAACTTTTTGGCCAACTTGAAACATGCATTATTGATCAGTGGCTTGCACAGTCGCCGCGCACCTTGTCCAGGTTGATTCACACTGCTGTCGAGTGCTGTCTGGCGCCGCGCCGGTGGCTGTGCATGATCAACAGCTTATCGGGTGACTCAAGCGCTTGGCGGCGGGGGCCTTCGGCTGCGTCGGTGGTCGCCGCGCAGGCGGTACGGGACATCCAGCTCGATGAATCCCGGCGTAAGCCCTGCCTGGCGACCCATGGCCTGGCGACCAGTGCAAATCAACATGGATAGCGGGTTGCGCGAAGAGGTCAACTGTGTATCATGCTCGCAAATTCCGAGCCGTAACGCCGCTATGTTGTCACTGAATCAACAGATTCTGCGAACGGATTTGGCTGGCATGCCGATGGAGTGGGTCGACTACCGAGTCGCCGCCAGACTGTATTTCCTCGGGCAGGTTGCCTATGCCTGTGGGGATCCGCTGTTCGAGCTGCGTGGGGGCATCAACTCCGGCACGCATGAACAAAGCCGCCTGGAGATCCACTCCATCATCGCCACCTACGGCACCCATCACGCCCTGAACAAGCTTCAGGACGATTATGCGCCCCCCTTATCGAACCGCACCCTGTTTCACCGCGACGACCACATTTGCATGTACTGCGGCACCCGTTTGTCGGGTCGCCATCTGTCCCGCGACCATGTGCGTCCGACCAGTCAAGGCGGTAAAGATGTTTGGAACAACGTCGTAACTGCGTGTGTGCGCTGCAACAACTACAAAGCCGGTCGCACACCCGAAGCCGCCGGCATGGAGCTGCTCGCCGTGCCCTTCACACCAACGCATGCCGAATACATTTATTTGATGGGACGCCATGTTATGGCCGATCAGATGACATTCCTGCGTGCCCACTTCCCGCGCTCCAGCCCGCTGCATCGACGCATCGCTCGGGGCGATGCCGAAATCGCCCGTGAGTGATTGGCTGGCGGTTGCCCGCCGGATCGGCAGTGCGACCGGGCAACCGTTCCAGATCCGGCAACAACAGCCCGTCAGCGGGGGCTGCATCAATCGCGCGACGGTACTGCGCGACGGCGCCCGTGCCTATTTCGTCAAGCTCAATGGCGCGGAGCGGCTGGACATGTTCGAGGCGGAGGCCGCCGGTCTCGCCGCGCTGCGCGAGGCCGCGGCCATACGCGTCCCCGAGCCGGTGTGCACCGGTATCGCCGGCACGCATGCCTTTCTGGCCATCGAGTATCTGGACCTGGGTGGACGGCTCGATGGCGTCGAGGCAGGACGCCGGCTCGCGTGGCTTCACCGACAGTCCGCTCCGAGCTTCGGCTGGCATCGGGCCAATACCATCGGCTCGACTCCCCAGCACAACGACTGGACGCCGGATTGGGTGGCCTTCTGGCGCACGCATCGGCTTGGTTTCCAGCTCAATCTGGCAGCCCGCAATGGCTATGGTCGCGGATTGCTGGATGCAGGCGAGCGGTTGATGTCCGGTCTGGCGGGCCTGATCGGACATAGGCCGGCGCCGTCACTGCTCCACGGCGATCTGTGGGGCGGCAATATTGGCGCCACCCCCGGCGGCGAGCCGGTCATCTACGACCCGGCGGTGTATTTCGGCGATCGCGAGGCCGACCTGGCGATGACCGAGCTGTTCGGAGGCTTCGGCGCCCGGTTCTACGACGCCTACCGCGACGAATGGCCACTGCCCCCGGAGTACGCCGAGCGCAAAGTCCTCTACAACCTCTACCATGTTCTGAATCACCTCAATCTCTTCGGTGGCGGCTATCTTGCCCAGGCCAGAGCCATGATCGACCGGTTGGCGTCCCTGATGCGTTGATCCGTGAAGCCTCGATCCAGGTGATGAGGCGCAGACTCGGCTGCTCCGTGCCTGCTCGCACCGTGCGAGGGCGCGAGCCTAGGTTGCCGTCTCATCGGCTTGCAACCCAGGTGAATCGGCACGCCAAGCCCCCGGGAATCGTCCTTTCCTTGAAGATGACGAATATGTTAAAAGATTTGCCAACCTGATCCAGGGCGCTTCGACTTCCCGCTTGAGCTACGCCGACCCTTTCTTTTCCATGCCCAGAGAGCTGCTCATCCTAAGGCACGCCAAGTCTGACTGGGACTCGGCCGAGACGAATGATTTCGATCGTCCCTTGGCCAAACGCGGCAAGAGCGATGCCCCCAAAGTCGGTGCCTGGCTCTATCGGGAAGGTTTGGTTCCCGATGTCGTGGTCAGCTCGCCGGCTGAGCGGGCACGACAAACCGCCTCGAAAGTCTGCAAGCGTCTGGATATCAAAAAAAGCCAGATCGTCTGGGAACGCGATATCTACGAAGCGGACGTCCCGGAGCTCCTCGCTGTCTTGGCGCGCTGCCCCCCGGGGGCTGCGACAGTCCTATTGATCGGCCATAATCCCGGTCTGGAGCAGCTCATCATGCACCTCGTGGGCGAGGATCTGGAGATCCCCGACGACGGTAAACTTCTCCCGACCGCGACTGTTGCCCGACTGGAGATGCCGAACGATTGGGGCGCGCTGTCCTGCGGCAGTGGTCAGCTCCTGTCGATCACCCGGCCGCGCAGCCTCAAGGGGTGAGTCGCCGGCCCCATGCGTGATCGAACCCCTGGTTGGGCCCCTGATGGGTTCATTAGAGTTGTCCGGCCCGGTCGCCCGGTCGCCCGATGGGCTATCCGGCCCATCAACACAGATCGAACCGATCGAGTTCCATACTGAACTGACCTCGACCTTGAGTCAGGCTGCGCAGGGTCGTGGCATAGCCGAGCAGTGGCTCAAGGGCCGCCTCGGCGCGGATTGCCACGTCCTCGCCGCTGGGCTCGGTCCCCTGGATCAGGGCGCGCCGCGCCTGCAGATCGCCCAGGACGCCCCCGAGGCTGGCTTCCGGGACGACCACCTCGATT
>JBGSKP010000573.1:0-2778 GCA_041741175.1 Thiocapsa sp.
CATCGAGGTGGTCGCCAACATCGGCAGCGAGGCGGACGCCCGCCGGTCGGTCGAACTCGGCGGCGAGGGCGTGGGTCTGCTGCGCTCCGAGTTCCTCTATCTTGAGCGGACCAGCGCACCCAGCGAAGACGAGCAGTATCGGATCTATGCCGAGATTGCCGATGCGTTGGACGGCCGCCCCATGATCATCCGCACGCTCGATGTCGGTGGCGACAAACCGCTGGCCTATCTGCCGATGCCGCGCGAGGAGAACCCCTTCCTGGGCATTCGCGGCATTCGCATCGGTCTGGACCGGCCCGAGATCCTGCGCACCCAGATCCGTGCCATCCTGCGTGCCGCGCAGGGCCGCAAGCTGCGCGTCATGTTCCCCATGATCGCGACGCTTGATGAGATCCGCGCGGTCAAGGGTCTGCTCGCCGAGGAGCGCGCCAAGACCGGCATCGCCGATCCGCTGGAGGTCGGCATCATGGTCGAGATCCCGGCGACCGCGGTCATGGCCGCGCAGTTTGCCCGCGAGGTCGATTTCTTCTCGATCGGCACGAACGACCTGACCCAGTACACCCTGGCGATGGATCGCGGCCATCCGAAACTGGCGCCGATGGCGGATGCCATGAACCCGGCCGTGCTGCGGCTCATCGCCCAGACCGTCGAGGGCGCACACGGCGAGGGCCGCTGGGTCGGTGTCTGCGGCGGCATCGCAAGCGATCCGCAGGCCGTGCCCATCCTGGTCGGTATCGGCGTCGACGAGCTCTCGGTCAGCGTCCCCTCGATCCCGGCAGTGAAGGCCGCAATCCGCGAGCGCTCGCTGGTCGACTGCCAGGCCATCGCTGCGCGGGCGCTGGCACAGGACACCGCAGCCGGCGTGCGCGCCCTCGTCCAGGTCGAACTCTGACCCTGAACCCTGAACCCTGAACCCTGAACCCTGAACCGGAGAACAGGCCATGTCGGTCAAAGCGCTCGGGAGCAGCTCCTTTGCGGTCCTGCAAAAGATCGGCAAGGCGCTCATGCTGCCGGTCTCGGTGTTGCCGGTCGCCGGCATTCTGTTGGGTGTGGGCAGCTCCGTTGCCGGAGCCGAGGGTCTGGCGCCCTGGCTGATCGAGATCGGCGAGATCATGAAAGCCGCCGGTGGCGCGGTCTTCACCATCCTGCCCTTGATCTTCGCCATCGGCGTCGTGCTCGGCTTTACGCGCAACGACGGTGTCGCCGCCATGGCGGCGACCGTGGGTTATTTCGTGCTGCTGGCCGCACTCGGCGTCATCGGCATGCTGGTCATCTCACTCATGTCGCCAACCGTGCCGCTGCAGCTCGGGACCGATCAGTCCGCGCTCTACATCGAGCATGACGCGGCGCGCGATCGCTTCATCTGTCTCGACGCCCAGGGGCGATCGCTGAGCAAGGTCCGTATCGATGAGACGACGGACAATCAGGTGAGCTGCACCACTGCCGCGGGTGATGCGGTCGCGGTGCCCTTCAGCCTGCAACCGGCGGGCGAGGGTGAGAAAAACGTTGCCGTTTATGTCGCGCTAGACGGCGAGTCCGTGCCTTTCCCCGCGGCCAAGAGTCGCGCCGAGATCAAGACCCTCTTCGGTATCGAGACGATCGACACCGGTGTGTTCGGCGGCATTCTGATCGGCCTGATCGCCGCGATGCTGTTCAACCGCTATTACCGGATCTCGCTGCCCGCCTATCTGGGATTCTTCGCCGGCAAGCGCTTCGTGCCAATCGTCGTGTCCTTTGCCGCGATCGGCCTGGCCGCGGTCCTCGCCCTGATCTGGCCGCCGGTCGGCGGGGCGATCCGCGATTTCGGCGACTGGGCCGCCTACGGCAACCCGGCAGCCGCCGTGACCATCTACGGTGTCGTGGAGCGCCTGCTGCTGCCGTTCGGCCTGCACCACATCTGGAACGTGCCCTTCTTCTTCGAGGTCGGCACCTACGTCGATCCCCAGACCGGCGAGGTGGTGCACGGCGTCATCAGCCGCTTCTTCGCCGGTGATTACGAAGCGGGCATCCTGGGCGGTGGATTCGTCTTCAAGATGTTTGGCCTCCCTGCGGCGGCGCTGGCGATCTATCACGCGGCCAAGCCCGAGAACAAGGCGCGGGTCGCCGGCATCATGGGCTCCGCAGCACTCACGGCATTCCTCACCGGTATCACCGAGCCGCTTGAGTTCGCCTTCCTCTTCGTCGCGCCGCTGCTCTACGCCGTGCACGCCGTGCTCGTCGGCTTCGCCTATCTGCTGACCTATCTGGCCGGCGCCCGGCTCGGCTATTCCTTCTCGCACGGATTTATCGACTTCGCGCTCTACTATGTCCACGACATCCTCCCCTGGGTCGTTCTCATCCTCGGGCCGATCTTCGCGGTGATCTATTACACCAGCTTCCGCCTGCTGATCAGGGGCTTCGATCTGAAGACACCCGGGCGCGAGAGTGAGTCGATGGAGATGGTCGACGTCAAGGAACAGGTCGCCGGCGAGTTCACGCGCGAGCTGGTGCTCGCCTTCGGAGGCAAACGCAATATTCTGGGTCTAGACGCCTGCATCACCCGGCTGCGGGTCGAGATTGCCGATATGGACAAGGCCAATCCCGACAAACTCAAAGCGCTCGGCGCAGCCGGCGTGGTCGTCGTCGGCAACAACATGCAGGCGATCTTCGGGCCGCGCTCGGAGAACCTCATGACCGACATGGCCGAGTACCTCCAGGTCGCCGGCGACGAGGCCGAGCTGCCTGTAGGCGCCGCGGCGCCGAAGGTCCACTACAAGGCCGACGACCTGCGCCCGCGCC
>JBGSKP010000574.1:0-20760 GCA_041741175.1 Thiocapsa sp.
TGCCGTCGACGAGCTCGACGAGGCGTTATTGCGGCAGCGACTGGAGCGCGTTTCGGGTTTCCTCGCCATCGCCCGCGGCGAATGTGATCCGGTCGCCGAGGCGGCGGCCTGGAACCAGCTCGGACCGCGCCTGTCTCTGGATTGGCTGGGCGGGTGGTTGGTCGATCTGTTGCGTTTGGCCGTGGCCGATCAGCCCAGTCGGCTGGACAACCCCGACCAGCGGGACGCCTTTACCGCGATCGCGCGGCGCCTTGAGCCCATAGCGACCCATCGCCTCCTCCAGCGCGTTATGCGCGCGAGCGCCCTGGTTGAAACCAGGGCCAACACCCAGTTATTGCTGGAATCCTTGTCGATCGAATGGCTGCGTGTCGGCGCGGGCCAAGCTTCCAGGAGACCCTGATTCATGATGACGCAAAATCCATCGACCGGATCACTTGCCGGACAGCAGCGCATCCTGAGCTTCGCGATCAAGGAAAAGAGCGCCCTATACGCCTCGTTCATGCCCTTCATCAAAAACGGCGGGCTCTTTATCCCGACCACCAAGCGTTATCAGCTCGGTGACGAGATTTTTCTGTTGTTGCAGTTGATGGACGAGCCCGACCGCATCCCGGTTGCCGGTAAGGTCATCTGGGTCACGCCGCCGGGCGCCGAGGGCAGCCGCGCGATCGGCGTCGGGGTTCAGTTCAGCGATCAGGATAAGGGCATGGCGCGCCGCAAGATCGAGGACTATCTCGTCGGGGTGATTCACTCGGATCGCCCTACCCACACCATGTAAACACAGCATCTCACAGGACAGCGCATGCTCGTCGATTCGCATTGCCACCTCGATCGGGTGGATCTGCGTCATTACGACGCCGATTTCGCCAAGCTCATGCAGGCGACCGCCCAGGCGGGCGTCGGCCATATGCTCTGTGTCTCGATCGATCTGGAGCACTATCCGCAGATGCGGCAACTGGTGGAGCCGTTTGGGCAGGTGGCCGTCTCGGTTGGTGTCCACCCCAATCATGAGGCCGATCATGAGAATGGGCGCGAGCCGACGGTCGACGAATTGGTCGCGCTGGCGGCCGACTCACGTAATGTGGCAATCGGCGAGACCGGGCTCGACTATTTCCGCAGCGATGGCGACCTGACCTGGCAGCATGCGCGCTTTCGGACTCATATCGCCGCGGCCCGTGAATGTCATAAGCCGCTGATTATTCATACCCGCAATGCACGCGAAGACACTCTGCGGATCCTTCGGGAGGAGGGCGCCGAGGCGGTCGGCGGCGTGCTGCACTGTTTCACCGAAAGCTGGGAGATGGCCAAGGCCGGTATGGATCTTGGTTTTTACGTGTCCTTCTCCGGCATCATCACCTTCAAGACGGCCGATGAGCTGCGCGACGTAGCCCGTCGCGTCCCGCTCGATCGGCTGTTGATCGAAACCGATTCACCTTATCTCGCGCCGGTGCCGCATCGCGGCAAGCCCAATGAGCCCAAGCTGGTGGTCCATGTGGCGCAGGCGGTTGCCGAGCTGCGCGGTATGGATCACGAAGAGCTCGCGGCTGTCACACGGGACAACTACTTCAGCTTGTTCGGGGTCTCGCCGTCGTCGGGCGTGACAGGGCATCCCTGATGTCCCGGACCTTCGAGCCGACTTCCAGTCGGCTCGAAGCGGCGAAAAGCCGCTACGACGAACGCCTCACTCTCCCTTGCCGTTTGCTGTCTTTTTCGTCTGCTCGGGCCGCTTGTCTCCGCAGGGCACATAGCCGGCGGTCGGCTCGGGTTCCCGCTTGAGAGCCTCCCTGACGGTGTCGCAGACGGTCTTCATGACCTTAACCCGCGCATAGGGTTTGTCGTTGCCCTCGACCAGCGTCCAGACGGCGTTCTTGGTACTGGTGCGCACCACCATCTCGTTGATGGCGTCGTTGTATTGCGGCCATTTCTCGCGGTTGCGCCAGTCTTCGTCGGTCATCTTGTAGCGCTTGTAGGGGACGTTTTCGCGATCCTTGAACCGCTTGAGCTGTTCATCCTGGCTGATATGGATCCAGAACTTGAGCAGAATCACACCGCTGTCGACCAGTTGCTCCTCGAATCGATTGATCTCCGAGTAGGCACGCTGCCATTCCGCGTCGCCGGCAAATCCTTCGACCCGCTCGACCAGCACGCGTCCATACCAGGACCGATCGTACAGGGTGATATAGCCCGCCCGCGGCAGGTGGCGCCAGAAGCGCCACAGATAATGATGTGATTTTTCCTCGTCGGTCGGGGCGGCCACCGGAATCGTTCGATACAGCCGCGCATCGATGGCCGTCGTGATCCGGCGGATCGCGCCTCCCTTACCACCGGCGTCGACTCCCTCGAAGACCAACACCGTGGAGCGCTTCTTGTTGTAGGCGCTCCAGGCCAACTCGTTGATCTCGGTCTGCAGACGCTTCATCTCGGACTTGTAGCTGTCTTTGTCCAGCGCGAGCGAGAGATCCAGCTGATCAAGGAGCGTGATTTGGGCATTCACACCGGTCGGCAATGCCGGACTGCCGCTGCTGATCTTGGGTTCTTCTATGGGGGTCTCACGCAGGCGCGAGCGGATCGCGTGCAGCAGTGTCTTGCCGACGGTCAGATCACGGTAACGGCGATCCTCGGCCTCGACCAGATACCAGGGGCAGCCGCCGCGATCGGTGTGACGAATCACGCGTTCGGCAACCTGCTCGAAGGTGGCGTAATGCTCGGAGAACTTGCTCTTGTCCGGGAGCATCTTCCAGCGGCTCTTATCGTCGCGCGAGAGCTCCTTGAGCCGTGCTTTCTGCTGCTCCTCGGACATGTGGAACCAGAATTTCAGGATCAGCGCACCGTCCTGAATGAGCATGCGCTCGAAATCGACGATGCGGTTCAGCTCCCCGTCGAGCTCGGCGTCGTTGCAATGGCCCTGAAAGCGATGTTCGATCGGCGTCTGATACCAGCCACCGAAGAGGATCGAGATCTCCCCGCGCGGCGGCATAGAGCGCCAGAAACGCCAGTACCTTGGACGCTCCCGCTCCTCGTCGGTCTCGTCCCAGAACGCAAAGGTCTGCACACCGCGCGTATCGAGCCATTCGTTCAGGCGGTTCACCACCTCGCCCTTGCCGGCGCCCTCGACGCCCGAGATCAGGACGACGACCGGAATATTGGAATCCCGCAACTCGCGTTGAGCCGCCAGCAGCTCGGTGCGCAGCTCTTCCTGCTGCTCTTTGAAGTCATCCTTGCCGACGGAGCGTCCAACCTTCGTTGATTCGAACATGCGTCATTTCCTCGTGATGCGGGATGCTCTCCCGCGCCTGGAACGCCTCGTCAGCCAGGCGCCCGACCCGGAGGCTATGGTCTTCTTAAGGGGCCGATCGAGCAAGCCTTCTCAAGCGTAGCCTCCTCGACCTGATCAGGCTCGACAGTCAGGGCTGGTCTCCCGGTTCACTCTCGTATCGACCCGACGCATTGCGGCAGATGCGCTGGGGCCGATTCTCCGGGGGCCGATTCGGACTCTCCGGAGGCTCTCTTCGGTGCTAGAGTTGGCGTAGATGTCGGCAGCGACTACACCGATCGCACGGAGCCCCAACGATGATCGACTGGACCTTCACCCCGGCCTCAATCTGGACACTCATCGGCGTTCTGCTGATTTTATCCGAGCTTGCACTACCCGGTGTCATCGCCGTTTTTTTCGGTGTCGCGGCGCTCCTGATCGGGCTGCTTCTGTTTCTGGATGTCCCGATCGATACCCCCGCGCAGATCCTTCTGTTCGGTGTTCTCGGTGCCGCTCTCCTGCTCGTGGCCCGTCACCGCCTCAGCCCCTGGTTTCGGGGGCAGGTGGAGACGGGCGGAGTCGGCAGCGAGGTGCTGCCGGACGGCACGCGGGCGACGGCGCAGAGCGATTTCGCGCAGGGACTCGGTGTGGTCTCGCTCAATGGCGTACGCTGGAATGCGGAATCACCCGAACCCATCCGGGCAGGCGATCCGGTGTGGTTGGTCGGGCGGCGCGGACTGGTCCTCAAGGTCACCGCCAAGCCGCCGCCGGGCGCCCAGGTTTGAGCACGGGCGCCGATTTAGTGTCGGGCCGTTTAGACGCACGAGGTCGGTTGCGGCAGCTTACAGTTGAGGGTATCTACCCTGTTCGGTCTCTGGTACAACCAGTTTTGTTCAATCCAGCATGCACAGTTGAGGAGCTTCTGTCCGATGGATGATCTCTATCTGAGTGTCAGTACCCTGATTTCGCTTGTCGCCTTGGCCGTGATTGTTGTCACGCTGGTCAAGACAGCCCAGATCGTACCCCAGCGTTCAGCCTATATCGTCGAGCGCTTAGGCCGTTACTCGCGCACGCTGGATGCCGGTTTTCACATCCTGATCCCCTTCGTCGACCGGGTAGCCTACCGTCATACCCTTAAGGAAGAGGCGCTGGACGTGCCGAAGCAACAGTGCATCACCAAGGACAATATCGCCGTCAGCGTGGATGGCGTGATCTATCTGCAGGTCATCGACCCGCAATCGGCAAGCTACGGCATCACCGATTACCGCTTCGCCTCGATGAGCCTGGCACAGACCACGCTGCGCTCGATCATCGGACAGATCGATCTGGATCGGACCTTCGAGGAACGCGGCCGGCTCAACGAAGAGGTCGTCCGAGCTCTGGACGAGGCTGCGCAGCCCTGGGGCGTGAAGGTGTTGCGCTACGAAATCGCCGATATCGTGATGCCGGACACCATCACCGACGCGCTGGAGCAGCAGATGCGTGCCGAGCGCGAGCGACGCGCTGTCGTGGCCCGTTCAGAAGGCGAGCGTCAGGAGAAGATCAACATCTCCGAGGGCGAGAAGACACAGATCATCAATCTGTCGGAGGCGGAAAAACAAAAGCAGATCAACGAGGCGGAGGGTAAGGCGCGCGAGATCGAGATGCTCGCCGTCGCGACCGCGGTCGGGATCGAGCGCATTGCGCAGGCGATCCAAAAGCCGGGTGGCAAAGACGCCGTTAGTCTGCGCATCGCCGAGCAGTACGTCCGTGAGTTCGGGCGGATCGCGCAGAGCGGCACGACACTCATCCTACCGGCGGAGCTGACGAATATCGGCGGTGCGGTAGCGGCACTGTCAAAGACGCTGCAGACACTCGACTCGTCCAGCAGTGGCGGTTAGAGGGCCCTCAGTACGCATTCTCCGTATTAAACAACGCAAACGGCGTCCGCAGCATGATGTAAAGATCAAACAGGATCGACCAGTTTTCGATGTAGTAAATGTCGTACTCGACCCGCTTGTGGATCTTAAAAGTGGAGTCGACCTCGCCGCGCCACCCGTTGATCTGCGCCCAGCCCGTGATGCCGGGTTTGACCTTGTGACGTGCGAAATAGCCTTCGACAACCTGCTCCCAAAGCTGCTCGTCGGTGTGGGCATTGATGGCATGCGGTCGCGGTCCGACCAGCGATAACTCGCCGGTGAGGACGTTGAACAACTGCGGCAGCTCGTCGATCGATGCCTTGCGGATGATGCGTCCAACGCGCGTCACGCGCGAGTCGCCTTTCTTGACGGCGCGCCTGGCGAGTGGATCGGCCATCTCGTGATACATCGAACGGAACTTGAGTATCTCAATGACCTCATTGTTGAATCCGTAACGCTTTTGACGGAAAAACACCGGCCCCGGGCTGTCGACGCGGATCGCGATCGCGGTGATCAGCATCAGCGGGGACAGCAGAGCCAGTGCGATACTGGTGAAGACGATGTCCATCGCGCGTTTGACGATCGCGTCCCAATCGGCGACCGGCTTTTCAACGACGTCGACAAACGGCATCGACCCGATGAACGACGAGGTGGTGCGGTCACGGAAATCCAGGTTATCGGTGTGTGCGGACAGTCGGATGTCGACTGGCAGAACCCACAGCTTTCTCAGCACCTCGAGTAGCCGGTCCTCGGCGTTTATCGGGATGGCGACGATGACCATGTCCACATGGGCAATGCGTGCAAACTCAACCAGGTCGGCGACAGAGCCCAGGGTGGGATAGCCAGCGACAATGGTCGGCGTGCGATCGTTGCCCCGGTCGTCGAAAACGCCGCAAATGCGCACGGCATGATTGGGCTGCGACTCGATCTGTCTGATCAATTCGCCGGCAGACTCGTCGCCGGCGACGACGACGGCCCGGTGCCCCAGACGACCGGCCTCTGTCCAGCGACGCGCCAGCACGGTCATGCCGATGCGCGCCGGGATGAGTGCGGCCGTGACCAGAACGAACCAGATGGTCAGCCAGTGTCCGGGGATGCCCAGTTGGAAACTTCCGACTAACCGGACAGCGGTAAAGGCAAGGAAAATCAATGTCAGCGAAAGCGTCACGCGCACCAGGTGCGCACGCAGGGTGCGGATGATGGGCAATTGATAGCAATCGGCGGCCTGAAACACGACCGTGACCAGCATCACGCCGACCAGGATCGCCAACACTGCAAGCGGATGAACGCCGTGTGATCCGGCTGTCGACATCAACGCGATCGCTCCGGTCGACGCGACGATCATCGCATCTACCCCGCGCGTGATTCCGGTGAAAAGAGAGGTGGAGATCGTCGATCCACGCAGGCTTTCCGCGACGGCAAGCGCCTGCGCCGAGAGTTGGCGCAGCGCGGGTTGGCCTGAACGTTCGGCGATGCTTTGGTTGTTTGCTCCGGGCTCAATCATCGTGATGCGCTTACACAACCTTGCGGAGATGTCATCGGGAAACATGTTCCACCTCGACTCGAGACGAAGGGCGTGAGACCAACACCAGCGGTTCCTCCACACGAAAACGTTGCTGACACCTAATCTTCCACCGTCATCATCGAACTGCTTTGGTCCGGACCTGTTCTGGTTCAGACCTGTTTCAGCTCGGCCCCGTTTCGGCGCGAATCATCCGACCCGCGACGCGACCGCTGACGAACGCGGCTCGCTGGTGGACCTACATTCGAGTCAAAGGCTCACATCTCAAGCGACGCAACGAATCGTCTCGCTTGCGTTTCCACGGCGGCCAGTGCCGATGGAATGGGCAATGGGTCTCCCAGCCGAGCGACCCGTTCCAGCGCTTCGATCGCCTGGTCCAACGCTGTCACGGCGCAGTACCGTGTCGCGCCGCGCACATGGTGTGCCTGTTCTGCCACAGCAGCCCAATTCGACGAAGCAATACTGGCACGAAGCTGCTCCAGCTCGGCGGGCAGCGCGTCCAGCAAGGTGCGGAGCAGTTCATCGGCCAGATCTTGATCACCACCGGCGAAGCTTAGCGCGGCGGCCGCATCTCGGGCCGGCGAGACATCCGATCTCAAGGTTGGATCATTCATGATCAAGTTAACGTCCCGGGCCACGTTGGTGTTGGTCGAGTACTGTAATCGCGACAGCCCGCAGCGTCCAGATGGTCGCGTGAAAAAGACGTCGTATTTTGGTCGATGTCGCTCACTGGTGCAAAATGATCCGAGGTTCCACTCATCGACGCGGCGCCATGCCGATGCGAGTAAATGATGCCCTATCCTACGATCGAAGATTTCGTCGGCAACACACCGCTTGTGCGGCTTCAACGCCTCGCCGATAAGACCGATAACCTGATTCTGGCCAAGCTTGAAGGCAACAACCCGGCCGGTTCGGTGAAGGACCGGCCTGCGCTGAACATGATCCGGCGGGCCGAGGAGCGCGGAACCATCAAACCCGGCGATACGCTGATCGAGGCGACCAGCGGCAACACCGGGATCGCACTGGCCATGGCCGCGGCCATCAGAGGCTATCGGATGGTGCTGATCATGCCGGAGCACATGAGCGTGGAGCGGCGTGGGGTGATGCGCAGCTTCGGTGCCGAGATCGTCTTGACCCCGCAGGCGGGCAGCATGGAGGCGGCGATCGATCTGGCGAACGCGATGGAGGCCGGTGGGGAAGGGATTCGGCTCGACCAATTCTCCAACCCGGACAATCCCGCAGCGCACTACGAATCGACGGGGCCGGAGATCTGGCGCGATACCTCCGGCCGGGTGACCCACTTTGTCAGCGCCATGGGAACCACCGGAACCATCATGGGCACGGGCCGCTATCTGAAAGAACAGAACCCCGCGATCCAGATCGTCGGCGTGCAACCAGAGGACGGTTCGAGCATCCCCGGAATCCGTCGCTGGCCCGCAGCCTACCTGCCGAAAATCTTCGACCCGGCAGCCGTGGATCGTGTGATCGATGTCTCCCAGGCGCTTGCCGAGCAGACCGCTCGGGAGCTCGCCGCACGTGAGGGGATTTTCGGCGGTGTGTCCTCCGGCGGGAGCATCGCGGCGGCCTTGATGCTGTCGCAGGAGCTCACCGACGCGGTGATTGTCGCCATCGTTTGTGATCGCGGTGATCGCTATCTGTCGACGGGGGTGTTTCCCGCCTGATGGATGGAAAGCAGCAGAGGCCTCCGGCCGCTTAGAGCGGGTTTCAGCCCGCTCGTTGTCCCGGGGGACACCAACCCATCTGTTTCAATTCAGCCTCCGATGTATCGAGACAGTCGCGGTCGCGCGCCGCCGCTTGGAGGTGCTCGAGTGCGCCCGTTGCAAAAACAAGAGTCGCGCAGGCGCCACGCTGGGGAGATCACAACAGGTGGGCAAAGGATATCCGGTCGGCGATTGGCACGACCGGCAGTTGGAGAGACGACAAGCGCTGTCAATTTTCCTGACAGGCGCTACGCCTTATGCGGAACGCTGTCGATTTTAGAGCAGGCGTTGCCGAGGATTGGTCGTCAGTCGGCGTGCTGTTTTGCATTCGGGGTTTTACCGCCCTATGATCTAAGTCAACAGAAAATCAGAGTTCTTTTGGTCCGAACCTGACCCTGGCGATGAGGCGTCGGTGCCTGTCAAATTTCCTGACAGGGCGTCGCTCCGCGAACCGGGATTTGACCGATGTGGCGCGCCATCCTCGGTTCCGTCGGAGTCCCCCAGAGCAGACAAGGTGCGTCGCGCTGACTGACTGGGCGTCGCCTCGCACGTCGAGCCTGTTCGGACGTCTACATTTCTACATTATTGAGGCGAAGCTGGGCCGAAACGGTTTCTTCATACCGACCGCCAGTCCTGCTCGCCGCGGTTCGTCAGCCTGGGGCATAGTTATTGCTTATATCTTCAGATAACGAAGGACATCAAGTTCGATCTCCCAGACCAATAAGACCCGTAGAGGGGCGATTTCGATGAACAGTTGGACAAGGATCATGTTTGGCTTGACTGCGGTTTACGCATCTGCCGTGTACAGCGTTCCTGCGGCTGCACATTGGGTCGATGCGACACAGGGCTCGTTTCAGTTCGGTCTTGGCGATGCTGGAATTCGCGACCTGCGGAACAAGCACCTCGACGCCAACGCACTCGGCAAGGACACGGGAACCGCGAGAAGTCTGGGCGTAGGTGGATCAGCGGTATTCAGCTTCGGCACCGATTTCACCGGTAAGGTGAGGATCTGGGATCCCGCCTCGGGCGACTGCAATAGCGCGGGCAGGGGGTGCTCGAGCCAGACCGGACAGGTCTCGGTGTTCGCCAGCAATACCTGGAACGTCGACGCCTCCGGATTTCCGATTGACCCGAGTCAGTGGACTCTGCTCGGCGCGCTCGGCCAGTCGGATACCCGCAACGGACACACCCTCGTTACGACCGGGGTCTTTCGATATCTGTTGATCGTCGACCACGGAACAGGCACCGGCCGCTTCAATGACGGCTTCGACATCGGTCGCGTGTCCGTTCTGCCGGCAGCCAGCCGGATCGCACCCGTTCCGATTCCGGCGGCCGGCTGGTTGTTCGGAGGCGGCCTGATCGGTCTCGTCGCCTTCGCACGGCGCCGCCGGGCGCATCGAGCCACCTGACGCGATTCCCGGAAACGCGCAGACCCGCCAGGTATCCCGCGGTGGATCGGGCTTCAGCCCGACCTTGATCTGCTCGGTTCACTTTGCCGTGATCGCCAGTATCCGATAATAAGGCATGGCATCCGCCGGAAGCATCAGCTGGACCGGCTTGAAACCCTCCTTCACGAATTGCTTCGTATCGCGATAAGGGCCGATCGGATCTTCCGATGCCTGCAGTGCGTAGGTGCCTGCCCGCAGAGCAAACACCGTCAGGCGCCAGGCCCCGTTCTCGTTGGTCAGCCGATAGCCGCCGAAGGGTCGCGCCAGTGGCTCACCGATGAAAATGCCCTGTCCGGGCATCCGCACGCTCTTCCAGTAGGCTTCGATCAGCGTCGAGCCGGTCACATAGGCGCCGATCAGCTGGGTTGGATTCGGGAACTTGCCTAAGAAATTGCAGGGCTCGACGACGGCTCCGTAGCTTCCGGTGGCGCCGGCTTCGAGCCAGCGCAGACTGCTCATCTGGCCGCTGCCGATCAATTGCCCGCCGGTTGAGGTCAGGTGATCGGCCAAGGCGCCCGGGAGAAAGAGGTTGGTGTCGATCTTGGACACCGAGACCAGCCCGGTGATGTAGAAGAGCACGTCCGGTTTGTTCTCGATGGCATCCGCATCGATGCGCTTCAGCCGAACGGTGTCGCCGAGCAGGCGTTGCGTCCGATCAAAATCGACCGCTCGCACCCGGCGCGCCGGGTCGGAGGTGTTGAGCAGGTAACCGGTGCCGGGCGGATGGGTGTCGTCGGCCGCTAGGCCGCGGTCGATCAGTGCCATGACGTCTGCGAGTGTTTCCCCGGCCAGGACCATGGTCGGCCGGATGCCAAAATCGGCATAGGGTCGGTCGCTGTCCGAGCCGAAGTAAGGGCTTTCCCGAGTCAGAGTGCAGCCCGTCGCGCAGTAGGCTTCGTCGTAGCCTGCTGCGAAGGCGGTCGTGATCGACATGCAGCCGACACGGTAGGGCACTGTCCAGGTCAGCGCGTAAGCCTGAACGCCATCCGGGGTGGCTTCCTTCACCTGCCTATAAAGTGCCTTGAAGGAACCTGGCCCCATCACCGGGCCGCCCGGCTTGAAGCGAATATGGATCAGATGGCCGGGTGGAATGCCGCGTCGCGCGATGTAGTCATCCGCAATCTGCCGGCTGATGGGGTCCAGATCGTTGACGATGACCGCCAGATTGTCTGGGCCCAGAGCCTGGCGGGGTAGGAGGATCGATGGAGGGATTCCGGGCTCCGCTGTGACAGGGAGTGCCGTCGTGGTGGCGATCGCGAGTCCGGCAAGTAGCGGTATGGGAAGCACAGCGGGCCAGCGCGGTCGCTGGGCGGTGTTGGTCGGGCTAACCACCAGCGTCTTGCGCCTCGCCGTTAGGTTCCGAAGAGCCTGAGAGAGGAGCCCGGTCGACGTCCTACTAGACCGATCTTGCGCCGAAGGATTAGAGGGAGTGTCGGTTCCCCTCCAACGGTGTCCTGGGCGCATCAGGCGGAATTTAGATCTGTGCCTCGGCTTTGCGCCGTGACTTTGCCCGCCGCCGAACCATTGCCGAGAAACCCACGAGGGCAGAACCGAAGAGAAGGCCAGCCGCGGGGATGGGAACCTGATTAATCGTCACAGAGAAGCTGCCTGTGGTGAGATCGATCTTGTTCTGAGCAGTAAAGCCGATCGAGGTTGACCCTAAGTCAGGGGAAAAAGTACCGATACCCCCAATCAGCAAAAAGCTCTGGCCGCCAACGCTAACCAGCTGTTGGGTTGAATTTGTAAGGGTAAAGGTGTAACCGGGATTCGTGAAGGTGATGAATGGGTTGGATGTCGGCGCGCCGATGGATGTATTCCAGTCTGCCAGGGAAACGACGGTCGATGCGTTGAACGCACTGAACACGCCGGTACCGCTGAGCACATTGGCACCTGAGAACGTGTAGAGCGGCGAGGTGCCGCTGTCAAAAAGCCCGCTGATATCGAGCTGCGACGCAGCCCAGGCACCGGAGGCGACGACAAGCATCGACAGGCCAACCAGGAACTGACTTAGCTTTCTCTTCATCGAGCGATGCTCCGTAAAGACCATTGATCTGGGGTTTGGAGGTTAGGACGTGTGCCCCGTCCCTTGCGATGTTTAAGCAATTAACCGGCCAATGGGGCCGGTTGTCGTCTCTGCCGGTTAGAGGTCGTGGGCGGGAGTTTGAGTGTCTCGGCGCGACGATGATGGCCTGGGAGCGGGCGAGGCGGCTGGTGTGGGTCAATCTGGGGTGTAAAATGTTTCGACACTTCTTTTGAGCAAGTAATGATTTGTTTTAAGGAAGAAAAGGTTTTCTCTACCGCGTCTTAATGTTGCCCGGAGATATCGCCGTGACGACCTTTTGAAGGCGTTTTTCCCATAACTGTCAAATTTCTTTACACCTGATTCACGTTAGGTCAGATTCAACGACGGGGCGGCGGGCAACGGATGCTCGCTGTGTGACATGGATGACGGGTTTTCTGGGTCTCGAGTCGATTCGGCTAGTCTCCCTTTGTCTGCCTGAATAGCGCCGGGATGCTGCACGCATGCTCGTATCTGCCAGACACCTATCGCAGCACAGATGCGACGATTTAGCGCCGGTCCTTGCGCCTCATGGAGAAAATCTCGCTACTGCCCTTCGTTTCGCCGGGATGCCCGTTTACCTCGCGCCAGTTCCCCCCCTACGCGGGCTGTTTGCCTTCCAGCGCATAAGAGCGAAGGCGGGCTACGCCGGGATGCCCTGTCATTGTCCGTCCTTGTCGTGCTTGCTCGGCAAAGGGCGGCAACTCGTGAGTGCGGAGGGCTTTTTCGGAGCATCTTAGTGATGCTGTCGATGTAGGCTGCAGTTGTCGGGGCGACTTGCCCGGTCCATCCTCAGTTGATTTGCGCATGCCGAGGTTTATTGATGTTGGCATGTTTATCGCTCTATAGTGATCAGCTGCAATAAAATACCATCTGGAAACCGTAATTCTAGTTGCGACCTCCAGGCTAGTAGCCCGATGACATCCCCGCGGCGACTTCATCCGATCCTGACAGAACTTAAGCGGAGAACACAGCTATGAAACAAGCGATCCTAAAAGCAGGCGCGGCGGTGGCCTTTTTGGCCGGTAGTCTGATCCTAGCCAGCGGAACAGCCGGCGCTGCGTCTTGCACCGGCGGTAACGCAACCTACACACTCGGCCCAGACCCCGTGTCGGTGTTGCAATGCGGCATCGGCAACATCAATGGCAGCAACAACGATGGTTTCCTGAACAGCGCAGCCGGGGCCACGTACGACCTGATTTTTAAGAACGACGACGCCAACAAAAGCCCTGTGAAGGACGCTATCGTTGGACTCATAAACGGGCCCAACAACTTAAAGGGCAACTGGACACTCAACACCGACGTGCTCGGTGGCTGGACTGATTTCGCGATCGGGCTGAAAGCTGGAAGTGGTTATGCGGTCTTTAGCCTAAACGACGTAATCTCCGGAAATTGGGAGATCACCAAGGGACTCTCTCACGCGAACCTCTACGGCGTACAAGTGCAAGCCGTTCCGCTGCCCGCAGCGGCTTGGCTCTTCGGCTCGGCCCTCCTAGGTTTAGCCGGCGCAGGCTACCGTCGAAAGCTCCCAAAGTCCGCCTAAACAGCGTCTACATCCGGAGTCGTCCGACTCCGGATGTAGAATCCCAAGTTCTTTCTCCATCTCCCCATCTGCGCGATAGCATTTTGCTCGAAACCTCGGTGAGTGGAGCAGACGTTAGCGCGGGCAAGTCACGCGCCTACGGATAACGGCGGCATCACCGAACCCGATCGACTCGCGGTCGGGCTGAGCGACTCTCCCACGCATCCGAACCCTCGCTGGGTGACGTCCCATCTAAACGTTGCTGGACTACCGCCTGATGGACACGAACGGGCGTCCATGGGCGCCTCCAGACGCCGTACATCGCTCATCGCATCCAGCGCGCTTGCGCTAGACTCTGGTCACCTGCCATCCGTCGCGGCGACGCCGTCATCCACGACCCTCCATGCTAACTCCGCAAACCATCGGCGCGTTCGGCTACGCCCTGGTGGCCGGCTTATCCGGTCTGTTCGCCCTGCTGCTCTTGTTGAGCTGGCGCGGACGTCTGCAGGGCATGCTGCTGGTGGTCGCGGTCCTGATCAATGCGCTCTGGGCGGCGGCGCTGGCGGTTCAGGCCACCTGGAAGATCCTCCCGATCGAGATCATCTGGGTACTGGAGGCCGTGCGGGCGCTCGCCTGGATCCTCTTCTTAATGCGTCTGCTGGACGTTCAGCTTCAGGAGCGCCAGCGCTCGCTGCACCTGCTGCGCTGGGTGCGGCGCGCGGTGATCGTCGCCTCTGTGCTGCTGTGCCTGCCGTTTGAGCCCTGGGCGGCGTCCCTGATGCCGGACGCCTTCGAGGCCGTGCTCCAGGCGCGGCTTTTTGGTCATGTTGCACTGGCCGTGGTCGGGCTGGTGTTGGTCGAGCAGATCTACCGCAACACACTCTGGCAGTTTCGACACGACATCCGCTTTCTGTGTTTCGGTCTGGGCGCGCTGTTCGGGCTTGAGTTTTATGTTTACGCCGACGCTATGCTCATCAACCGCATCGACCCTGCGCTCTGGCTGATGCGCGGGCCGATGAACGTCTTCCTGATTCCCTTGGTGGCCATCTCGGCGGCGCGCAATCCACAGTGGTCGGTGCATCTGTTCGTCTCGCGAACGATGGTCTTTCACACGACCGGGCTCGCCGCCGCCGGGGCCTATCTGATCCTCATGTCGTTTGCCGGCTATTGGATCAAGGCGCACGAGGCATCATGGGGCGGACCGCTGCAACTGCTGTTTCTGCTGGCCTCGGGCGCGCTGCTGATCCTGCTGTTCTTTTCCGGCCACCTGCGGGCGCGCATCAAGGTCTTTATCGCGAAACACTTCTTTCGCTCCAAGTTTGATTATCGGCATGAATGGATCCGGATGACGCGGCGTCTTTCCGAACGCGACACGCCGGCTGGTTTGCCCGAGCGCATCGTTGGCGCGCTGGGTGCGTTGGTGGACCGCCCGGGTGGGGCGATCTGGGTGGGCGATGGGCACGGGCGCTGCCGGTGCGAAGCCCGCTTGGCCTGTGATGAGAGCTGGGGCGATCCGACCTGGGACGCGGGCGAGTTCTGCCAGAGACTCGGGCGGATCGGCTGGGTCGTCGATCTAGCCGACTATGCGCAGGATCCCGCGCTCTACCCCGGCCTGGACGTCCCGCCCTGGATGCAGGATCTGCGGCACTTCTCGCTGGTGGTGCCGATCCAGCACGACCGTCGGATCCTGGGATTCGTGCTGCTCGTCAAACCGCTTGCACCGAACCCGCTCAACTGGGAAACCATTGATCTGCTTAAAACCGCTGCGCAACAGGCGGCCAGTTACCTGGCGCTGGAGGAGGCCGCTGCCGCACTCGCCGAGGCGCGACAGTTCGAGGGGTTTAACCGCGTCTCGGCTTTCGTGGTGCATGACCTGAAAAATCTGGTCGCGCAACTCAGTCTGGTGGTCCGCAACGCCGAGCGACACAAAACCAATCCGGCCTTCGTCGACGATGCCTTCGAGACGGTCAACAGCGCTGTGGAGAAGATGAATCGGCTCTTGCTGCAACTGCGCGGCATGGCCCCCGGAGCGCGCGCCGATGCGGTGGATCTGGAGCGGCTGTTGCGTGGCCTGGTGGCGGAGGCGTCACGGCGCGCGCCGGCGCCGGTCCTGGACGTCGAGCGTCCGCTAATGGGGCACGCGGTGGCTGATGTCGATCGGTTGACGGCGGTGATCGACAATGTGATCCGCAATGCACAGGAGGCGACGGCGCCATCGGGCGAGATTCGCGTGCGCCTGGGCGAGTGCAACGGGGAGGCTCTGATTGAGATCGACGACAACGGTGTCGGGATGGAGGCGTCATTCATTCGCGACCGGCTGTTTCGCCCCTTCGATTCGACAAAAGGGCTCGCGGGCATGGGCATCGGCGCCTACGATTGCCGCGAGTACGTCCGCAGTCTGGGCGGGCAGGTCGAGGTGCGCAGTCGGCCGGGGGAGGGGACCTGCTTTCGGATTCGTATCCCTTTGGTGAGCGAACGCGGTGCGGGCACCGCTGAATTGATGTCGACAGGGGAGGCGTGATGGCCGACGACTTGGATGGAAAAGATCGCAAGCTACTGATTGTCGAAGATGATCCTGGTCTTCAGCGCCAGTTGCGCTGGAGCTTCGAGGGATTTGATGTGGCCGTTGCGGGTGATCGCGAGGCCGCTCTGGCAGAGGTGCGTCGCGTCGCTCCGGCGGTGGTGACACTGGATCTGGGGTTACCGCCCGATCCCGGCGGAACGCAGGAGGGCTTCAGAGCCTTGCAGGAGATTCTGACGCTCGCGCCGGCGACCAAGGTCATCGTTGTGACCGGACACAATGACCGGGATAACGCCGTGCGTGCCGTGGGGCTCGGTGCCCATGATTACTGCGAAAAACCGGTCGATCCGGAGGTTCTGACGTTAATCGTGGAGCGGGCGGCCCACATGCACCGACTCGAGGCGGAAAACCGACGACTGCTGTTGCAGGCGGCCGCGGAATCGTCCTTCAGCGGTTTGATTGCGGTGAGCCCCGAGATGTCGAAGGTCCTGCGCATGATCGAGAAGTTGGCGCCGATCGACGTTACTACCCTGATCCTCGGCGAGAGCGGCACCGGCAAGGAGGTGCTGGTGAAAATCCTGCACGCCTTGAGCGGGCGCGCCAAACAGCGCCTGGTCGCCATTAATTGCGCCGCGATTCCGGAGGCACTGCTCGAAAGCGAGCTGTTCGGCTACGAGAAAGGCTCCTTTACCGGGGCCGCCAAGGCGACGCCGGGAAAGATTGAATCGGCCAACGGTGGCATCCTCTTTCTCGACGAGATCGGCGATCTTCCGCAACCCTTGCAGGCAAAGTTGCTGCGATTCCTGCAGGAACGCGTGGTCGAGCGAATCGGCGGACGCCAGGAGATCCCGGTGGACGTGCGGGTTGTCTGCGCAACGCATCAAAATCTCATGGGGCTGATTCGAGAGGGACAGTTTCGCGAGGATCTCTATTACCGGATCAATGGCGCGACCATCCATGTGCCGCCTTTGCGCGAGCGTCAGGGCGATGCGCTGGTCCTGGCGCAGGCATTCATGCGCCGTTATGCGAGCGAGTATCAGCGGCCGATCAAGGACCTGACGCCAGAGGCTAAATCGGTGCTTGAGCAATATCCGTGGCCGGGCAATGTGCGCGAGCTGGAGAACCGTCTCAAGCGCGCGGTCATCATGGCGGATGGTCAGTATCTGACACCGGAAGACCTTGAGCTGACGAATGTCGAAGTTATCGCCGAGCCGTTCGACCTGCGCGAGGTGCGCGAGCGCGCCGAACGCCGCGCCATTCAGCGGGCCCTGCTACATCAGGACAATAAGGTCTCGCGCGCTGCGGATCTGCTCGGAGTCACCCGACCTACGCTCTACAGCCTTCTGAAAAAATACGACATTCCAGTCTGAGCAGTGCGCCGTACTTAGTCGAAACTAATGCACTGCCGGCTTCATCGCACGTTGATCTCGCGGCCCACGTAGGCCAGGACGCAGCTCAAGGGCCACACCGAGACGCGCGCCGGTGAGACCGACGGCTTCAACATCCCGCCATTGTCTTAAGCGCGCGCCTTGGCCGTGCTCTGCCGTCCTCGCCGCAAGTCCGGGCTGTGGACGCGCACGCTTCCGCAGTACCATCTCAAGCCTTCCCTGACGCTCCATTGATAACCCGCAAGGCAATCAACCGCCTTCGCGTATCAAGACTGCGACCCAAGTCAAGCTTTTACCGAGACACCCACCCCCATCTGCCCGCTCTTCCCACCATGGGACTGGCGTCACGAAATGCTCCGCGACAAAGCGCTAGGTTAACAGCGTCGGAACATTCCCCGCTCGGCGCACGCCAGGCGTCATCGGTATCAAGGAAGGCGAAGGACGTTCAGGACGGTCCGCAAGGCAACATCCGCCTGCCAACGGATGCATCGTCCCAGTCGTTCAAGCCATGTCACCGATGAGTCTGCATTGGAGGTGACACCATGATCAGCCAACCTGTACGCCATCTTCTCGCCAGCGTCTCGTCTGTTGCCTCTGTCCTGACGCTCCTCATCGCCTCGGCCAGCACGCTGGCGGTAGATCTGACGTTCCAATGGGGGCGGGTCGATGATCCAAGGCTGGTTGGTTACGAACTGCATTACGGCGAGGCAAGCGGGCAGTATCAGACGTGGGTTGATTCGGTTAAGACGCTGAAAACAGTCACTGGGCTTGAATCCGGTAAGACCTATTACTTTGCCGTCAAAGCGATCAGCTCCGATCGCGCGGACGATAGCCCCTTTTGCCCCGAGATGAAGGTGGCGGTGCCTGATTCAGAGATACTGCCGGAGGCCGATTTCCGGGCCAGTGCCACAGTTGGTGTCGCACCGATGGTCGTTGTGTTCAATAGCGCGTCCACCGGTGAGCCGTCGTCCTTTGAATGGGATTTCGGTGACGGCGCAGAGCGCAGCGGCGCAAGCGCGGTGTGGACTTATACGCAGCCGGGAACCTATTCGGTGTCGTTGACGGTGACTGGCGTCGGCGGCTCGGACAGGGTCACCAAAACGAGCCTCATTCAGGTTTTCAGCGCATCGCCGGACGATCGCGCCGATCGGACCAACCTCGACGGCGACCCGCAGCAGGACGAGCGCTTCCCGATCGAAGTCGGCGAGGTCGTCGTCGCCGATGCATGGCAGTGGGTCGAGTTTGGTCGCCGTTTTGAGAACCCCGTGGTCGTGGCCAATCCGCCGAGTTTTAACGACTCGGACCCCGCGGTCGTAAGGATCTCCGGCGTGGAGCCGACGGGCTTCTGGATTCGCATTCAGGAATGGGACGATCAGGATGGTGCCCATTCAGTTGAAACCGTACACTTCATCGCGATGGAGCGCGGTACGCATTCCCTGCCGAACGGACAGCAGGTCGAAGCGGGCACCTTCATACAATCCGGCCGGGACTTCTCCGACTTAGGCTTTGTCGCGCCGTTTGACCAGGTGCCGGTCGTGTTGGCGGCGGTGAACAGCGAGAACGAGACCACGGCGGTGGCGACGCGAATCCGTCAGGTCACACGCGAAGGCTTTCAACTGCGCCTGGATGAACAGGAATCGAACACAGGTGCGCATGGCGTTGAGACCATCAGCTACATCGCCTGGCCCGCGTCGGAAGGAACCCTCGATGCGCTGACATACCGTGTCGGACTGACAGGCAAGAAGGTCACCCATCGTCCCTTCAGGCTGAATTTCGGCATAGAGCCTTCACAACCCCCGGCGTTTCTGGCGCAGCCGCAAAGCACAAATGCCGTCGACCCCGCCGCGCTGCGATATCGCGATCTCACCAACACGACAGCCGTCGTCTGGGTTGAAGAAGAGCAGTCACACGACGAGGAGACGATCCACACCGCCGAGTCGGTGGGTTGGATGATCTTCAGCCAGTGACTGTCGCAGATCGGTTGTTCGTCCCAGGGAGATGTGCCGGGTACGCTGGGTGGCGGGCCGTCATATCGCCCTGGGCCGCGGTGCGCTTACCCCCTGCATCCGACGGGCCACGTGATCCAGTCCCCGACGAAACGATGATCAAGGTCGTGTTCGCAATGTCTCAGGATGCGTTAAAATACGTAGCGAGTACTCAGCAATCGAAGCAGACCTGTTGAGCAGGTCGATCACGGGTGGCGGACCGAGTCTTTTCGGGGATCTGAACGGGTCCAGTGTTGAGCCAACGATGCAACAGTTTGGCGTTAGGGGGCGCGCGGCGACCCGCGTGAGGCTCCTGTGGAACCTGAAAATCGGCTGTCGATTGATGTGTGGTCTGTATCCAGGCACCAGCGGGCGTCTTGCGCCATCGGGTAACTGGAGCGACCTCCCCGAAGCAAGGCAACCGAAGGGGAATTGACGGATGCCTGGATCACGACGCACGCAAGAGCAATGGGAATCGTTGGTGTCGGGTTGGCAGCGCAGCGGTCTGTCGCGCCGGGCTTACTGTGAGCGTCACGGGGTCTCTTCCGGGAGCTTGCGGCGTTGGGAGGACTTCTTCGCGCGGCAGGACGAAGGCGAAGCGGTCGCTTCCCTGGATGTGCCCGTGAAGACGACGGCTGAGGAGCCCGATTCGCAGGCTCCGATTGATGACGCGCATACCGGGCTCGCTGATCTCGCAGAGAAGGCGCAGGCATTGTCCCGGCAGTTGGGGTCGTTGTCGACGCGCGCCGGGATCGGATTGGTGCCTGCTAAGGCGGCTGAGGTCGAACCGGCTCAAGCTGTCCCACCCGTTGAGCCGATCGGGGCGCCATTGATCCAGCTACAAGCCAATCCGGCGAGCACGGAGAATCCGGCCGAACCTGCGTCGATAGACAGGGTCGGCATCGAGACTGTGCCGCCGCTCCGCCCGGATGTTCTGCAGCCAGATCTTTTGCCGCCAGATGCGCTAACGAAAGGCGTCGAGGTTCGCGCGCTGAGTGCCCCGGCGCAACCCCACCGTTCGGGTTCTGGGTCATCGAAGCGTCCCGTTGTGGTCTCGGCAGCGTCCGTGACCGACGCCCCGGCGACTGCGGCTCACGCGTCTCGAAGGGGGACGGTCAAGTCGGCCAGCCCGCGCTCGGCATCGGCTGTGGCCCTGACTGAAGGCAGCTCGACCTCTCTCGGCGCGAGAACGATCGTACCCGATTCCGCGACAGCGCCGGCTACTGCTAAGGCTTCGGAACCTGCCGCCGCCCCGGAACCGTCCATCGCCACCGAGCCGTCACTAACGCGCGAGCAATGGCGTGCACTGGCCGGGGGCTGGCTACTCAGCGGGATGACGCAGACCGACTACTGCGCGCGACACGGGATTTCGGTCGAGAGCCTGCGGCACTGGCGGGGGTTGTTTGCGCAGGAACGCACCGGAGCCGCGCGGCGGGCACGGCCGAA
>JBGSKP010000575.1:0-10554 GCA_041741175.1 Thiocapsa sp.
CTCGGCCGCCGTTGCCAGCGACTCGAGACACTGACGTACCGTCGCCAGCGTGGCGGGCGGCGACTGCGAAGCCGACTCCAGGATCCGCCGCAATGGCGTGAGCGCTTCCGGCAGGCCGCCATCTCGATGCGGCTCGGGACCGGCGTCGAGCGCGTCCGCCAGAATCCCGAAGCTGTCCTCGATCCCGTCCAGCCAGCGCGGGTTGAGTATGGGAGCGTCGATCAGCGCGAGCAGACCCGGCTGCAGGGTCAGCAGATGACCCGCGAGGTTGCCGCTGTCCACCGACGAGATATAGTGCGGGGCGAGCGGCTTGAGTGTCTGGGTGTCGTACCAATTGAAGAAATGGCCGCGATAGCGCTCCATGCCGGCCATCGTGCCCAGCGTGCGGGAGGTGCGCTCAATCAGTCCAGTCGCCGGCAGATAGCCGAAATCATAAGCGGCCAGATTCGCAAGCAGCGACATTCCCATATTGGTCGGCGAGGTGCGATGCGCGACCACGGGCACGGGATGCTCCTGATAGTTGTCCGGCGGCAGCCAATGGTCCTCCGGCCCGACGAACCGCTCGAAGAAGGCCCAGGTCTTGCGCGACAGGGCACGGAGAAAGCGCACTTGCTCGGCCGTCAGGCGGGCCTCGCGACGGGTCAAAGGGCGACTCATCCACCAGGCGATAGTCGGCGCAGCCAGCCAGAGCAACAGGATCGGCCCTGCGACAATCAGCACGGCCGGGTCGAGCCAGGCCAGCGCGGAGGTCGTGACCAGGGCCAGCACGGGGGCGATCCACATTGTCCTGTGAAAGGCGACGATGCCCCGACGCGAGCGATCCAGATCGCCCGACGAGGTCCATTCGAGCAGGTGTCGATGGCTGACCCGCATCCTCCAGAGTGTGCGGACCATGGCATCCAGGCTGAAGTAGCCCTCGTAAGGAAGACAGGCGACGGTGAAAAGCGCCGCCGTCAACTGACGGATCGCCGTGCGGAGCGCGGCAGCAAGGTGATCACGCCAGCGCACGTCGCCCGGCTTTTGCAGGCCGCTCAGAAGCGCGGTCAGCAATGACGGAATCAGCGAGATGCCGAGCACGGCCAGGGTCCAGAGCCCAGGGGACGCCGTGAGTGTCCAGCCCAACACGAACAGCAGCGTCAAGGTCGCCGGCACGAGACTGCGCCGCAGATTATCGGCCAGCTTCCAGCGCGACAGCGCCGAGAGCGGGTTGCGCCGCGGGCGTCCGTCGAGACCGGGAACGCGCGGCAACAGCCAGCGCGCAATCTGCCAGTCACCGCGGATCCAGCGGTGGCGTCGGCTCACATCCGCGCTGTAACAGGCCGGAAAGTCTTCATACAACTGCACGTCGGAGACCAACCCCGAGCGGGCATGACAGCCCTCCAGCAGATCATGGCTGAGGATGCGATTCTCCGGAAAACGGCCCGTGAGCGCCTGCTCGAAGACATCGACATCGTAGATGCCCTTGCCGATGAAGGAGCCTTCGTGGAACCAATCCTGATAGACATCGGAGACGGCATGCGTATAGGGGTCGATGCCGGCGTCGTCCCCGTGGAGCCGCGCATAGCGTGACCGGTTGGCGCCGGGCAGACTGACGGCCACGCGCGGCTGCAGAATCGCGTGGCCCTCCGAGACGACCTGCCGGTCGGGGTCGTAGTGTGCCCGATTGAGCGGGTGTGCCAGGGTCCCGACCAGATCCCGCGCCGCATCGCGCGGGAGTTGGGTGTCGGTGTCCAGTGTAATGACGTAGCGCACGCTCGGCAGGATCGTCATCCCGCCTACGATCGTCGCGAAGCGATCGGCGGCCCCGCCGCGCAACAGCGCGTTGAGATCGGCGAGCTTACCGCGCTTGCGCTCGTAGCCCATCCAGATCCGCTCTTGCGGATTCCAACGGCGGGGGCGGTGGAAGAGAAAAAAGGCGTCGCCGTTGTCGCGCGGGTATTTCTCGTTCAGGGCCTCGATCCCTTGCACAGCCAGTCGGACCAGTGTCTCGTCTTCGGGCTGCGTCTGCGCCGGGGCATCGCGAAAATCGGTCAGCAGGCCGAAGTGCAGGCACTCGTCGCGATTGGCCAGAAACCGGACCTCCAGCCCCTCGATCAGCGTCTCGATGCCCGCCGCGTCGGTGAGCATGGTCGGGGTCACCACCAGGGTGCGCGATTCCGACGGAATGCCGAGTGAACAATCCAGGCGCGGCAGCGGATAGGGCGTCGCGAGCAAGGTGGCCAGCCAGTTCACCAGCGCCACACCGAGCTGACTGGTGCCCAGCACAACAGGTGCCGCCAAGAGCAGGAGCAGCCAACCCGGCAGGCTGTCGGACTGCGCCAGCAACCCCACGGCGAAGAGCGCCGTCAACAGGAGGATCGCCCCGAGATAGAGGAACAAGGGAAATCGCCGACTGCGTCGTTGCAGCGACTCCAGGGTGCAGAGACAGGCCAGCGTCCTGCGCTCCAGTCGCGGCAATCCGCGATCGATCAGATAAAAGCCCACATGCGCCGCACGCTCGGCGCCGTCGTTTCCGACCGCGCCTTCGCGCGCCATCTCGACCGCCTGGCGTGCCACCTCCGCTTCGGATACCGGGCTATTCCGCGCGACCTTCTCCACGACGTGGCGATAGCGATCGCGCGTGGCAAAATCCATCCGGCCGTAAATCCCGCCTGGATCCCCGCGCAAGATCTGCTCGACCAGGCTCATGGCTTCCACGAACTCGCGCCAATCCGTCGCCCCGAGGAAACGCAGACTGCCGATGCTGTTGCCGATGGACACCTGGTCGGCGGCTTGTTGCTGGTTCTCGATCTGCACCAAGTGTTCGATCGTCAGGCCCGACTCGGCGAGTTGCTGCTCGACCCAGGTCAGCGGGAGGGCCAGGGCGGAGCTCTGGCCCTGCAGTCGACGCGCCAACTCCGCGACAAAGGCGCTCGACAGGGTCGGGGCCGAGCGCGCCATGTCGGCGATCACCAGGATCAGATTTTTCGGGTCCTGCTCGACCATCGCCATCATCTGATCGGCCCAGCCATCGGCCAGATTCTGGTCGGTCCGGTTGGCGGCGATGAGGACCGCGACACGACGCAGATTCTCGATCAGCGCCAGTCGCAGCATGATCGGGATGGCCCACAATTCGCCCAGTCGCAGGGTCGTGACCGTTTGATAGGCCGCGACGAAACGGTTGAGATTTTCAGGGTCTACCCGACCGTCGCCATGGGCGATGATCTCCAGCGCCAGGTCATAAACGCGCGGCAGTCCGGCGGATGGTCCTTGGAGCAGGCGCGGCAGTTGCCGGCTGTAACCCTTGGGGAGATGTCGCTTGGCAGTGCGGATCTGATCTTCGATCAGATAAAAATTGTCGAGCAGCCATTCACCGGCCGGCGCGATCCGACGGTTCTCCGTGACCGCGTCCATGAGCAATCGGCACACACCGATCAGGATGGTTTCATTCTCGTTCAGGCGAGCGAGCAGACGGTCCGGCGGATGTCCGGGCATCAAGGCATGCGCATCGGCCAAGCGCTTGCCGTGCTCTTCCATCTGCACGGCGCTGAACAGCTCCGAGCGCAACGGCAGCTCGTCGCCGACAGACGCCTTGATCAAACCGGTACCGGGAAGCCATCTCCTGAACTGGAGCAGGGTGTCGCGAATCGCCAAATGACTCTCCTTCAAACTTCCGATCTCCGACGTCCAGCCGCCATCCTCTGCCGGACCCGGTGTCCGGAGATCATTCGCAGGAGACGGCTGCCCTGCTTTTACTTAGGCCGCATGTCGTTCTTGACGGATACGACGCCCGGTACAGCGCGGGTGACCTGGATCGCCTGATTGATGTCGCCTTTGGAGTTGACGAAACCGCTCAACTGGACGACGCCCTTGAAGGTTTCGACATTGATTTCGGCCGATTTCAGTGTGGGATCGTCGAAGATGGCCGCCTTTACCTTGGCGGTCGTCACGGCATCGTCCACATACTCCCCCGTGGCTTGTTGCGTCGCCGTCGCGGCGCAGCCGAGTAGAGAGGCAAGCAGGATGGCGGAGAGGACAGACACGACTCGATTGGCAGTTTTCATAATTATTTGTAACGCGATTTGAATGTGTTGAAAGAATCCGAAGGTACCGGACACCAACAGACTTGCGATCACGATCACGCCTGCATTCACGCTGCCTTGGCCGTAACGTTCATCGCAATACCTTGAAAGGAGCCTACTACACACCCCGACAGGGGTCGGTGCGCCAGCGTACAGATGTTTCCGGAAGGCGCGGATGTGCCGCCGCCGTCCCGTCCAGCGCGCCGAAGCAGGCTGGACGTTGAGCGCTTCGCCTCGCCGGTGACAGCAAGCTCGCCGGGCTTACTTCATCCAGTAGAAGTCCAGGCGCGTCCGGCTCGCACCATCGATCCGAACGGTTTTTCGCTGGGTCTCGCCCTGGCCGCGCGAACCGGTTGGGGTGACCTCGACCCTGTAGTCGCCCTTCGGCAGTTGGGCGAAGAACCAGGGACCTTTGGACTCGGCGCTCAAGACCTGGCCGCTGCGTGCGTCCAGAATGGTCACTTGAACCGCCGAGAGATATTCGCCGCTGCCCTGTGTCGCGAAGAGCATGTGTAGGTTGAACTGACCGGATAAGTCATCGAGCTCGATGCGTTCACTTTCACCGATTCCGCCCGAGACATAGCGGATGTCACCATCGGTCTGGATTTGCGATGAGCGTTCCATCGCCGGCTCCTGCCCCTGCTCCAGCTTCTGAGCGGGGACGGCGCTAGCCGGTGATGGCGAGGATGCCGAGCCCGAGTTGTCGGCCGGTCGAATCCCATACTCCGGCTGCGTGACCGCAAGCTGCACACCGGTTGAGCTTGGTAGCGACGTCTGCGGCGTGCCCGACTGCACCGCTGCGGCGGACTGCACCGCTGTGCCGCCGAGCATCAACGCCATCGCGACTAGCTTTCGCACCGTTCTGATATTCATAGATCAAGGCTCTCGTTCGCCGATGTGAAAAAAAGGCCGGAAATCGACTGTCCGGAACATGAATTGGTCCGGACCGGCGACCGCATCCCGATCTCCAGTCCGGTCGAGCTCAGGCGTTTCGCGGCACAAACAACAGCAGCGCGCCGACCACAACCGACGCGACGCCGGCCCAGATCGGAACATTGACCGTCTCACGATCCTGGACCGTCAACTCGAGTGGACCGACCTGCGCCTGTGTAGTCTCCTTCGTATAGCTGAAGCCGCCATACGCCAAACCGAGCCCGCCACCGATGATCAGTGCAATGCCTGCAATCTTAAGTGCGTTCATCTCGCCTCCCGGCTAGACAAAAGGTTGTGCGTGGACGGTTACCCGATGCGTATTCCGGACATGGAGCCAAGGAGCCCGAAAGCGGACAGGAGCCAAAGCACCACGAAGATGACGACCACCACATTGAGGATCTTCTTGATGGTTCCGTCCATCGGTATGTAATTGTTGATCAACCACAGGATGACCCCGATCACGACCAGGACGATGACCAAGTTAATCAAATTCATCTCGATTCTCCACTCATGGTTCGTTCGTGCCGGGAACTCAGGAGCCTTCTCATCAAGCTCCCGCGCCGACCCAGCGATGGATGGGCTTCGGCTCAGCCCTTCAGCAACAACTTGCGCAGATCGGTGGCCGCAGCATTAACCCGCGAGATATAAGAGGCCATCACCAGCGAGTGATTAGCCATCGGCCCGAAGCCGGTGCCGTTGAGGATCATCGGCCGCCAGACGCTGTTCTGGGTGTTCTGCAATTCACGGTTGATCTGCTCAAGCGACACCAGTGCATTGTTGTCCTGGAGCACCGACTCGAAACCGATTGCCGTCGCCTGCAGGGATTCCAGCAGCGCCCAGGTATAACCACGCGCCTCGAACAGGTAGACCCTGAGGTTGTCGGATCGAGCGAAGAACTGCCCATCCGTTGCGATCTTATCGGAGAGCCGATTCAGATAGCCGCGGAGCCCTTTAATGCCCAGGCGATATTCAGACTCGGTGGATGGCAGGATCCAGGAGTCGGACTGGTAGTTGAACTGAGGTTGTGCGATTTCCAGGTCCTTGTCCGCAACCGACTGGGACTGGGTGCGGCTGAAGTCGTTTCGCAGTGCCAGCGTGAGATCACGCAGTCCGGTGAGGGCGCCGAATTCCCAATTCGGGATATTGTCCAGCGCGATACCCGGCGGACTGATGTCATTGGTCAAATAGCCGCCGGGTTTATCGAGCAGGGTCGCCGCGATCCGGATCGCAGCCGACGTCGTGGCGACACCTGGAACCAGCTTGCTGTCATCCCCAGCGACCATGGATAGCGCATTCGAGCGCACGTCGAACGTGGCTGGCGAGCGGGACCAGATCATTCCCAGAACGCTGACGACCACCACATAGGTGACCAGAAAGAGAGCGCCGGTCCACCAGATCCCTTTCTCTTTCCAGGTACGGGGGTGATAGTAGGTGGCGACCTGACCGACTGCCTTGGTGAGACGTTGCTGTCTTGGTGCCGAGACATGTTCGTTCATTGCATTCTCCTGGATCAACGTCCTGATGGCATTGCACGCAGGCGTTGTTTCCGTGGCGATCACTCTGCTGCGGATCGGCAGAGGACCTTTCGTGATGGACGACAGGGTGGCACGGCGCTGCGTTGCTGGTCTGTACGCCATCGCACAGAAGATCCGGGCGCACGACGCTATGTTTGTTAGCGTACTGACCCGGTGGGTGTTTTGGGGTAGACGGTAAGAAAGGGTGGAACCCGGATAGCGATCGGATCCAGCGACCAAACGGGATCACGCCGTCGTACCGGGCGTACATTGTGGGTATGCATTAAACCGCGCCGGCTCCGGCGGTCGTCAAGTCCGCCGGGGCCGATCTCATCCAAAAACATCGCATACCGCCTGGGCGCGGTTTAATTGAGATCAGGAGGCGGTCGTCGATCGATTTGCGCGGTGCAGTGCCGGCCGCATCCGACCTCTTGTGCGCCAGCGAATGGATTGCCCCTGCGTCGTAGTCCGAGTCACGTGTTTCGGCTCCGTCCTGGCCCATGGCCCATGTAAAGAGCGCTCGTGCAATCCGAAATGAACCCAAAATGAACTCAAGTCTCTTCGACAATCGTCTTCTCGCTTCGCTTCCGGACGAGGATCACCGGCAGGTGCTGACGCGCTGCGAGTGCGTCGAGCTTGCGCTCGACGAGGTGATCAGCGAGCCTGGCGAGCCGATCCGCCATGTCTACTTCCCCGCCGACTGCTTCTTCTCGCTGGTGACGCCACCAGTCGGTCACGCCGGTCTGGAGGTCAGACTGGTCGGTAATGAGGGGATGGTCGGGACACCCCTGATCCTGGGGATCGACGTGACGCTGCTGCGCACCGTTGTCCGGGGCAACGGTTCAGCCTGGCGCAT
Source organism: Thiocapsa sp. (assembly GCA_041741175.1). Taxonomy (GTDB): domain Bacteria; phylum Pseudomonadota; class Gammaproteobacteria; order Chromatiales; family Chromatiaceae; genus Thiocapsa. The sequence continues at coordinate 7,365 of JBGSKP010000575.1, forward strand.
GACCGCGGAGCGTTTTCCCGAGGCACTCGGACAAAGCAGGGCACTCCAGACCACGCTTAATCGCTATCTCTTCGTGTTGACGAACCAGGTTGAGCAGATGGTCGCCTGCACCCGTTTCCATGTGCTGGAAGCGCGTCTCGCCCGCTGGCTGCTGATGACCCAGGACCGGGCGCATTCGGATCACTTCCATGCCACCCATGAGTTCCTGGCGCTCCTGCTCGGGGTGCGCAGGGTTGGCGTCACCAATGCCGCCACGGCGCTGCAACAGCGTAATCTCATTCACTACAGCCGTGGTGACATTCGGGTTCTCGATCGGCCGGGCCTGCGCGCCGCAGCCTGCGCCTGTTACGGCGAGTCGGAAGCCTTGTATGAGCGGTTCCTGGGGTAAAGGGCGGGGATCCCCGTAAGAGGCGACTCAAGAACGCACTCATTGGTGTTCAGGCCGGAGAGCCGGCTTCCAGCTGGTGGATCGGGTCTTTCACGACTCCGCGGAGGACGTGGACATCGTGCAAGGCGATCTGTATGGCCGCCCGATGGTCCCGGACGATCTGGAACGCGCCTGGCACTGGCGACTCGACCAACCCGGCAGGCTCACCAGGAGTCATGCCCGCAGCTCGCCATGAATGAGCCCTGTCGGAGATCCGCTCGACCGCTGACCATGACTACGACTATGAGCACGGTGGCGTCTTTACGGCATTGATGCGCGGCGCAGGGTCGCCGCCTGGATCGAGACGCTTTCGCCCGTGACCGCCTGGGTATAGCGCACGGTCAGGCGCTTACCGCCACTGCCGGCCCGGTAGGTCAAGGTGACGCGACGATCGAAAAAGGTCTGCAGATGACCGAACACGGCCTTGTATTCCGGAGCACTGTTGTCGCTCAGACGCGCCTCGAACCGGCCATGCGCCTGATAGCCACCCACGTAGAGCGTCAATGTCCGCGCAATGGTATCGGCCGGCATGCTGAGCTCGAAGCCCTTGCTCACGCCCTTGATCCGCAGACCTGATTGCGTGAATGCACTGGCCGTGGGTGCGCCGTTGCTCCAGCGGTACGCCAACCGCGCCGTGTTTTCGAAGCGCTCCGCGCTCCCGCCAAGCCTGCCGAGTGCACCGATCTGCCCGGACACGCCCGCCTTGCGGGTGACCCCGTTGACGCCGGTAAGACCCCAATGCACCCAATCCGTCACGCCTTCATCCGATAGATTCACGGACCCGGTGGCGGTGGTCACCGACACGGACAGTTGTGGTGAAGCGCCCGGGCTGCTGCTCACCTCGCGCGAGAACGCGCTGCAGAGCGTGCCACCCTGCGTGCAGGAGCGAACCGCAAAAAAATAGGGCGTGCCACCGACCAGATCGGCGACCACAACGGTCAGTTCGGTGGTCCGGACCTTCCACTGATAGATCCTGCTGGCGGTGCCGTAATGCACCTCGTAGTAGGCGACCCGACTGTCATTGACCCGGTTCCAGGTAATCTGCGCCTGTGCAGCGTGGACGACAGGGGAAGCCATCGTCGTCAGGAACGTCAGCAGCAGTAATAGCCATCCTATCGACAGTCGCAAGCCGACCTGCAGGTGGATCTGGGGATGCTCGGGTAAGCTCCGATTGCCTGACATGGCGTTCAACCTTTGGCGTGAGTGTCGATCTCCAGACTCAAGGCCAGGACGGCTTTGGCGACGCGGTGGCGATGACTGCAGAGCCCGAGAACAGAACCGGACAGGTCTCTCGACGAGCAGACGCTGAATCGGATGAGGATCATCGGGGACGACTTAAGCAGTTGCGTCGCGGCGAAATTGCGATCCATGCATCAAAACGGGTGCTTTCGGATGGGCGAGTGACGGTGAACTGCGAGGACAATCACACTTTCGTCGCGATGGGCCCGCCCGGATCAGGATCAGGTGCCTCGTTGGGGTCTGACGCTCAATCGGCGCGCCGGATCACCGCACCCCAAAGGTCACTCCATCCCCGACGTTCGATCTGCGCCCCGGTGATCTGCTGCGGTATCATCACCACGGAGCTAAACCCTGAGCCCAACCAGGAGCCCAACCAGGAATCCCGCCATGACGACGATCGGAACCCCGGGTGCCCCGGGCGCCACCCGGATGATGCTGCTCGGCTCAGGTGAGCTGGGTAAGGAAGTCGCGATCGAGGCGCAGCGCTTCGGCGTGGAGGTCATCGCCGTGGATCGCTACGCGGGCGCGCCGGCGATGCAAGTCGCGCATCGCAGCCATGTCCTCGACATGCTCGATGCCGATGCGCTGGCTGCGCTGATCGCGCAGGAAGACCCGGCGCTGATCGTGCCCGAGATCGAGGCGATCGCCACGGCGACACTGCTGGAGCTTGAAACGGCAGGCCGTCATGTCGTGCCCACGGCGCGCGCCGCGCATTTGACGATGAACCGCGAGGGCATCCGACGGCTGGCCGCGGACGAGCTGGGCCTGCCGACCTCGTCCTATCGGTTTGCCGACGACACGGCCGGCTACCGTGCCGCCATCGAGGCGATCGGACTGCCCTGCGTGGTCAAGCCGGTGATGAGCTCCTCGGGCAAGGGTCAGAGCACCGTGCGCAGTCCGAAGCAAATACAGGCCGCCTGGGACTACTCGCAGCGGGGCGGGCGTACCGGCTCGGGACGTGTGATCGTCGAGGGCTTTGTCGCCTTTGATTACGAGATCACCCTTCTAACCCTGCGTCACGGGGACCGGACCAGCTTCTGCGCGCCGATCGGCCACCAGCAGATCGACGGCGACTACCGCGAGTCCTGGCAGCCGCACCCGATGCCGGCCGGTGCGCTCGCCCGTGCAGAGGAGATCGCCGGCGCAGTCACCGATGCGCTCGGCGGCACCGGTATCTTCGGCGTAGAGCTATTCGTGCGCGACGATCAGGTCTGGTTCAGCGAGGTGTCGCCGCGTCCGCACGACACCGGGTTGGTGACGTTGATCTCGCAGGATCTCTCGGAGTTTGCGCTGCATGTGCGTGCCATCCTGGGTCTGCCGGTGCCGCACATCAGGCAGCTCGGCCCTTCGGCATCGGTGGCGCTCTTGGCGGAAGGTCGTTCGCGGGATCTGCGCTTCGGCGGTCTGGATCTGGCCCTTGCGGAGCCGGACACGGCCCTGCGCCTGTTCGGCAAGCCGGAAGTCGACGGCAAGCGTCGCATAGGTGTCGCGCTGGCGCGGGGTGAGACGCTGGATGAGGCTCGG
>JBGSKP010000576.1:0-4546 GCA_041741175.1 Thiocapsa sp.
CCCGCCGTTTTGTGCACGGTGACGGCCGACCACGTCATTGAGATACTCGTGATCCGGGTGCTCCTTGATCGCCGCCTCCCAGACCGACCAGGCCTCGGCCCGCCGATCCATGGCCCACAAGACCTCGCCCAGGTGAGCAGCGATCTCCCCGTCGCTCAGCGTGCCGAGCGCGCGCTTGAGATAATCGAGCGCCGTCTCGTACTCACCGAGCCGGTAATGGACCCAGCCCATACTGTCGAGGATAGCCGGCTCCTCCGGTTTGAGCGCGTAGGCCCGCTCGATGAACACCTTGGCCTCGGCGTAGCGATCGGTGCGATCCGCCAGGGTATAGCCGAGCGCGTTCAATGCATCGGCATGCTCCGGATCGATCTCGATGATGCGCCGCAGATCCTGCTCGGCAACGACCAACCGATCGCGCTTTACCGCTGCGAGCGCCCGGGCGTAGAGCAGATTTTCATCGTCCGGAAAGGCCTGCAAGGCGCTGTCGTAAATGGACATCGCCTCCTCTGCGCGTCCCACCGATTCAAGGATCTCAGACTCGACCAGGTAGAGCAGCACCGCGTTGTCGGGCGCCTGGTTACGCAGTCCCTGCAGGATCTCGCGCGCCCGCTGCACCTCGCCGGCATTGGCCCGAAGCAGGGCGGTGCGGATCTGTGCTTCCACGGCATTGGATCCCTCGACCTTGCCATACCACTCCAGGGCCGCCGCGGCGTTCTCCGCCCGCTCCTCGACCTGCCCGAGATAATAGGCCGCCTCGTCGCGACGCTCGCCGGTCTCGTACAGACGCGAAAAATAGACCCGCGCGCCGTCCATGTCCTCAAGCTGCAGCGAGAGGATGCCGACGGCAAACAGGACATCCGGCTCTTTCGGACGATGACTGAGCAGGCGCTCGAAGACGGTTCGTGCGCTTGAAAATTCCTCTTCCTCGACCAGGAACTGTCCATAGAGCATCCGCAGCGACTGATCCTCAGGGCTCTGCTTGACATACTCCTCCAGAAGACTGCGCGCCTCGGCCCGCTTGTCCGCCGAAATCAGCAGCTTCACCAGAAACAACCGTGGCTCGTTCCACTCCGGACGCAGTTCCAGCGCCCGGCGGGCTGCCGCATCGGCAATCGTCAACTCAGAGGCACCCGCGGCGACCATCGCCAATGCCTGCTGGGCGTTCGCATTCTCGGGATACTCGGCGGCAAGCGCCTGCATCAAGGCCACCCGGTCCGCGGCAGTCGGCGCGCGCGAAATGATCGCCGCCGCATGCATGAAGGCCGCGTCCGGATCCTGCGCAGACAGCTCCACCAGACGCATCAGGTGCAGGAGCGCACCTTCCTTGTCCGACGCCTTAATGCGCGAGAAGGCGCCCACCTGATGCGCGTTGGCCGACTCCGGGTCTAATGCCAGCCAGCGCAGGATCCCTTTGTCGATCGCCGCCAGGTCGTCGGCATTGATCGCGGCCCGAACCGCCAACTCGGCCATGCGGGGATCCTGCGTCAGCTCGGCCGCCTCCAGGTACTGGGCAAAGGCCGTTTCCATGTCGCCGCGGCGCGCCGCGATCTCGGCGACCAACACCGCGTAGACCTGATCCGAAGTCAGGCCATCCGACACCGCCGCCGTGTCGGCCACCGCCGCAGCTGCGGATCCCGCCTCGCTCGGCAAGGACCCGGCGGGTTGGGCGGGTTGAGCGACCGCGGCGTAGACGCCAGCGCAGGAGACGACAAGACAGAGCAGTAGCGCGTTGACAGACAGGAGATGCGGAAACACAGGTGGCATTGATTTGATCCGGCAAGAGCCAATCGAAGAAAACAGTCTGGGCGTAAGAACGTAGTATACCGAAGCAGTTCCTCCGCCCGACATCGGATAAAAACCACAAGATTGCGCGTGGTGGGTTTTCATCGACCGACGAAAGTCGGACAATCGCGCCGATCTCCACCAGACATATCGCAAACTATGAAGCTGCTCGTCCTCGGACTCAATCACAAGACAGCGCCGGTCGATGTCCGCGAGCGGCTGGCCTTCGGTCCCGACATCATCGTCGGTGCCCTGCGCGACCTTATCCATTGCGACGGGGTCGCCGAGGGTGTCGTGCTTTCCACCTGTAATCGCACCGAGGTCTATTGTGCTGTGCAGGATTGCTCCGAAGAAGCGGTTCGGCACTGGATCAGCCGCTTCCACGGGGTCGAGCACGAGCGCGTCGGTCCTTTTCTGTACGCACATGTCGGGCGTGATGCCGTCACGCATCTGCTGCGCGTCTCCAGCGGGCTCGACTCGATGGTCCTGGGAGAGCCGCAGATCCTCGGTCAGGTGAAGAACGCTTATCAGACCGCCACGGACTGTACCGCCACCGGGAAGCTGCTCGGGCGTCTCTTCCAGCATGCCTTCTCGGTCGCCAAAACCGTTCGCACCGAGACGGCGATCGGCAGCAGCCCGGTCTCCGTCGCCTTTGCAGCCGTGAACCTGGCGCGCCAGATCTTCAGCGACCTGTCCCAGCAGACCGCCCTGCTCATCGGCGCCGGTGAAACCATCGAGCTGGCCGCGCGACATCTGCACCGCGCCGGCATCGGACGTATCATCGTCGCCAACCGGACGGTCGAGCGCGCTCATGAGTTGGCCGCCCAGTTCGACGGGTTCGCCATCGCCCTGACCGAGATCGGCAACCATCTGGCGGAGGGCGACATCGTCATCGCGTCCACCGCCAGTCCCCTGCCGGTGCTCGGCAAGGGCACGGTCGAGCGTGCGCTGAAGAAGCGCAAGCACCGCCCGATGTTTATGGTCGACATCGCGGTGCCGCGCGACATCGAGCCCGAGGTCCGCGAGCTCAGTGACGTCTATCTCTACACGATCGACGATCTGCAGGGCGTGATCGACGAGGGGCTGCGCTCGCGTCAGGCCGCGGCGGCGCAGGCCGAGGACATCATCGCCTTCCACGCCGACGAGTTCATGGCCTGGCTGCGCTCGCTGGATGCGGCGGGCCTGATTCAGGACTATCGCCAACGGGCCGAAGAGCTGCGCGACGACGTGCTGACCCGCGCGCAGCGCCAGCTTGATGCCGGCAAGCCGCCGACCGAGGTCCTGAACTATCTCGCCCACACACTCACCAACAAACTGCTGCACGCGCCCAGCTCACGCCTGCGACAGGCCGCTCGGGAAGGCGAGGCGGATATCCTGGTGGCAGCCAACGAGCTGTTTCAGCTCGACCCAAGCCGCGCCAACATCAACACCAATTCATGAACCTGTCGATTCGGCGCAAGCTGGAGCGTGTCTCCGAGCGCTTCGGCGAAGTCGTGGCCCTGCTGGCCGAGTCCGAGACCCAATCCGATCAGAACCGCTTTCGCGACCTGAGCCGCGAATACGCGCAGCTTGAACCCTTGATGGCTGCTTACGATCGCTATTGCGACGCCGAGCGTGACCTGGCCTCGGCCGAGGAGATGCTCGCCGATCCGGAGATGGCGAGTCTTGCACGCGAAGAGATCACCCAGGCCGCCGACCGACGCGATCGGCTCGAGCCGGAGGTCTATCGACTCCTAGTCCCGCCGGACCCCGACGACCAGCGCAACGTCTTCCTTGAGGTGCGCGCCGGAACGGGCGGCGCCGAAGCCGCGCTGTTCGCCGGCGATCTATTGAGAATGTACCTGCGCTACGCCGAGCTCATGCGCTGGCAGATCGAGCCGGTCACCGAGAGCCAGGGCGAGCTGGGCGGCTACAAAGAGGTCGTGGTGCGCATCATCGGCAACGGCGTCTTCTCGCGCCTGAAATTCGAGCCCGGCGCACACCGTGTCCAACGGGTGCCCGAGACCGAATCCCAGGGTCGCGTCCACACCTCCGCCTGCACGGTCGCCGTGCTCCCGGAAGCAGACGCCATCGATTCGATTGCGATCAGCTCGGCCGACCTGCGGATCGATACCTATCGCTCCTCGGGCGCCGGCGGGCAGCATGTCAACAAGACCGATTCGGCGATCCGCATCACCCACCTGCCCTCCGGAATCGTCGTGGAGTGCCAGGAGGAACGCTCGCAGCACAAAAACCGGGCGAAGGCCATGTCGCTGCTCCAGGCCAAGCTGTTATCCAGCGCACGCGCAAGCCAAGCCTCGGAGCAATCGCAATCACGGCGGCTGCAAGTCGGCAGCGGGGATCGCTCCGAACGGATTCGCACCTACAACTTCCCGCAGAACCGGCTGACCGACCACCGCATCAATCTGACCCTCTACAAGCTCGATGAGATCATGACCGGCCAGCTCGACCAGGTCATCGACCCACTGATCCAGGAATATCAGGCCGAGCAACTGACCGCGATGATGCATGCCTGAGCGCGCATCGCGCCCGAGCACGTTAGCCGCCACCTTGGCACCCGCAAACAGACCGGACGCCGATGGGCCAGGCGAGCCCGCTCTCGTAGGCGTCGACGAGGCCCTGCGCCAGGCTGCAGCCGCCCTCGCCGGGTTGCCCGACGGGAGCCCCCGCCAAATCTTTGTGCGGCGTTCGGGCACAAACGTCACCCGCACATTGGCGATAACCTCAGGCGTTACTGCCAGCGGCTTTTACACGAGCCAGTTCT
>JBGSKP010000577.1:0-9959 GCA_041741175.1 Thiocapsa sp.
GCTCGGTCGGTTGCGGATGCGGTCTTACGGGCCGCGGCGCTCCCGCTGCTCCCGGCCGCGAGCGAACCCGATGGCGAGCGCGCCGAGCCGACTTTCAAGCGCATCCCTCGGGCGGTCATCGCGAGCCGATCGGATACGACCCCAAGGCATTCTTCCTCGTCACGCTGGATCGCCCGGCCGGGGAGAGCCTCTGTCGGCACGACCTGGCGGATATCACCCCGGCGCATGCGATTCGCTCCCGCTCGGGCTAGCGCATTCTGCCGGGGCTGCTGCGCGCCGAGCTGGTCTCGCAGCTCGGCCATGCCGGCTATCTCGGCACCGAGCTCGCCAAGGCCGAGACGGCTCTGCGGCTCGGACTGGACTACGAGCAGGACAGACGGCTGATCGCGCCGGGCGATAGCGCCTGCGGCATGTGGACGACCGATCGCCGTTGTCCGCGGCGGCAAGATCCTCGATAGCGCACGGAACCATCCGTCGCTCCCGAGAGCCGGCGCCTGCGGAACTCAGGTGTCGGTCTGCCGACGAGAGCGTCCCCGCATGATCGAACGCGGACGGCTCGCCCGGGTGGCGTTAGCCGGGGGTGTAGTTTCCAAGCGGACGGGTCCGTTCTCGACCCGGAACGGACGCTGGCCCTGTGAACAAGAACGGCGGCAATCCAACCGATAGCGGACACTCTGCGCATCGTCGCCTTCATTACGGAGGCCGCTCCGGTGCGGCGGCCTCTCACCCTCATCGGCGAACCGGCCGAGCCGCCGCGGATCCACCCGGCCCGCGGCTGCCCACTTGGCACGAACCGCCCGTCGAGGCCGTACCCGACGGGTACGCAGTGGCGCCTCGGCATTCAGAATACGTCCCCGACCAGCGGGTGCGGTGGCAGCCGTCTCCCCTCTCCCGCCTCCGGTCGCCTGGTCGCGCAGCAGACGCGCCACGCCCACGCCCCACGGCTGTATTTGCCGGTGCCCCCGCCACGCATCACCAAGGCACGCGACAGCAAACTCCCAAGCGGCGGTTTTCTCCCCGTCTCTGCCCGCGGGCCTCCCCGCTGGCACCACTTTGCCCAGCCCTTGCAGAGCACTTTCCTTCGATGCTACGTTCCCCGCTCATCCCCTCTGACCCCCAGCCGCCGTGCGGTTGGATTTCCTAATCGCAATCGCTGGACGAGACCGGTCTGCCCGATAGGCGCTTTCCACGCGAATGCGCATCCGGATCGCTCGGGTCCTGGACGACGCGTTCTGGCCGCCGCAGCCGCGCCACCATGATTGATCAACGCATCACTGGCGATGCTTTGCGCACGAGGCGCCGCCAGACGCTGCGCTGAAAATCAGGAAGGACAATGTCTCCACAAGATAAGGTTCGCGCGAGCCGTGACGGAGATCAGTTCCACTATCAATGGGCCGCTCGGGAGTGCCTGGCACTCCTTCCGGGGGGCGGCGATCTGGTCGCGGTGACGATAGAAGGGCCGGCCGTCGAGGAATCCGCACAGGACTCTATAGAGGCTGGCGAACAGCTTATCGATGTGGGCCTCTACTACGGCGGCGAGACTCCAGATGCTGCGAGGCGTGTGCGCTACATCCAACTCAAGCACTCGACGCACCAAGCCAACGTGCCCTGGACGGCCAGCGGCCTGAAAAAGACTATCGAAGGGTTCGCCGAGCGTTACGAGGAGCTTATTGAACGCTATCCCGGCGACCGGATAGCGCAGCGCTTGCGGTTCGAGTTCACCACCAACCGGCCGATCGACACGAAGGTACAGGAAGCCTTGGCGGACCTCGCCTCAACGGACGACGTACGCCATCCCGGCTTGCGGCAGACACTCGTCGGGTTCACTGGACTCGACGAGCCGCTTGCGACCCAGTTCTTTCGCCTGTTCTCTACCGTCAGCGGAGAGGGCGACCTTTGGGTTCAGCGCAACCTGCTCAGGCAGGACTTGAACGCCTATTTGCCGGATGCGGACTACGACGCACCAGTCCAGTTGACGGAGCTTGTCACTCGAAAGGCAACGACGGAGTTCCAACGCGATCCCGCCATCCGCCGCCATGATGTGCTGCACGCGCTCAACGCCACCGAGGAACAGCTTCAGCCGGCGGAGTGCCTGATCCCGGATGCGACCGACAAGCTGCCGCGGGAACAGGAGTCCGAGATCCTGGTTGCCATCCTCAATGCCGAAAACCCCGTCATTATCCACGCAGACGGAGGTGTCGGAAAATCGGTCCTTGCGGCCAGGCTGGCGGCGTCCATGCCCCAAGGCTCGGAGGCCGTGCTCTACGATTGCTTCGGCAACGGCCTCTACCGCACGGCGCTGCACTATCGGCATCAGCACAGGGACGCGTTCGTACAAATAGCCAATGAGCTTGCCGCCCGAGGCCTTTGTCATCCGCTGATCCCAAGCGACCGCGCGGACACGAAACGGTACATGCTCGCGTTTGCCGGTCGGCTCGGCCAGGCGGTGTCGTTGCTGCGGGCCAAGAACCCCGAGGCAAGCCTCTGCCTGATCATCGACGCCGCCGACAATGCCGAGATGGCGGCCGAAGAACAGGCACAGCCCTCAAGCTTCGTCCCGGACCTGATCCTCACACAGTTGCCCCAAGGTGTTCGCCTGTTGTTGACCTGCCGGACGCATCGCCGACACCGGCTCAAGGCGCCCCCACACGCACAAGAGATCGAGCTTCGTCCGTTCAGCGAGTGTGAGACCGCGCTTCATCTCCGCAGCGTTTTCCCAACGGCAACCGATGCGGAGGTTGCGGAATTCGCCTTCCTGAGCAGCTCGAATCCGCGCGTTCAGGCATTGGCGCTCTCGCAAGGGCGCCCGCTCCATGACCTGCTGATGCAGCTGGGCCCGACGCCTACGACAGTGGACCGCGCGATCGGACAACTCCTCGATGCCGCCGTCAAGAAGATTCGGTATGAGGCAGGACCCGTCGATGCGTCCCAAATCGACGCCATTTGCCAAGGCATCGCTGTCCTGCGCCCGTTGGTGCCGATCGCCGTGCTCGCTGACCTGTCCCGCACGTCGGAAGCCGCGGTGCGAAGCTTCGCGCTCGACTTGGGTCGTCCGCTGCTGTTGAAGGGCGACAGCCTGCACTTCATCGATGAGCCCGCGGAGACCTGGTTTCGGGAGCGCTTCCAGCCCGATGCCGCGGGGCTCGCCGATCTCCTCAAGCGCCTGCGACCGCTCGCCGCGCATAGCGCCTATGTGGCAGCAGTACTTCCGTCGCTCCTGTTGCGCACGGGTCAGTTGGACGAGCTTGTGCGGCTCGCGCTCTCCGGTGAGGGACTTCCTGCCGACAACCCGGTCGAGCGGCGGGATGTGGAGGTTCAGCGGCTCATGTTTGCGCTCAAGGCATGCCTGAGCGAAGGCAGACACATGGCCGCCGCGAAGCTCGCTCTCAAGGCGGGTGGAGAGTGCGCCGGCGAAAGTCGCCAAAACAAGCTCATGCAGGACAACACGGATCTCGTCGCGGTCCTGATGGGACCGGATCGCATCGAGGAGCTTGTTTCTCGGAGGGTCTTCGACTCAGGTTGGATGGGCTCTCATCATGCCTACGATGCTGGCCTGCTTTCGGGGCGCGAGGAGCTGGCCGCGGAGGCATCCAGCCGATTGCGCATGGCCATGGATTGGCTCCGAACCTGGGCTCGCCGTTCCCACCAAGACCGTTACCAAGACCGTCGCAACGAGCAAGTCAGCGATGAAGACCGGGCAGAGCTTGCGCTGGCAATCCTGCGTCTGCGTGGCGCGGACGAGGCGGCGCGCTTCCTGAGGGCTTGGAGGTTGCGACGCCTCGCCTACGATTCCGGTCGACTCGTGTGCGGACGCCTGATCGACCTCGGTCGATACGATCGGATCGACAATCTCGCCGAGGCCGCGGGTAACGACATCTGGTTGCTGCTGGGACTGGCCGCGGAAGCCAGGGACGGCGGTCACGTACTGCCGGCTGGACCGTTGGCGCGCTTGTTGCGCCTGCTCGGCGATCGGCGGGTCAAGCTGCCGGAATCCGGCGGCTGGACAGAGGAGTGGTCCGTGCTCTATGCAGTTCGATCGGCCTTGGAGCTCGCACTGCGCCGATTGCCGCCGAAGCCGGACGCTTGGGCGAGCATCCTGCAACGATATCTCCCTGAAACCCCGCCGTCCTCCCTCACGGACCTGTATGGGCGCGATCACGAGTCGCTGTTGCGTGCCTATGCCCTGGAAGCGGCCTTGCGCGGCGAAACGCTAACCCTGACCGACGTGGCGCCGCCGAAAACTCGCGAAGAATTGGAGAAGCGGAACCAATACCAAAGTAATGGGGAGACACGGCAGTTCATCCAAGAGGTCGGTGGACTGCTTCCGTGGGTAAACCTCTCCGCGGAAATCGTTTGCGGCCGAAGCCCCGCAAACCTCGCCGACGCGATCGCGGCGGCTGTCAAGGAGACGTCGGCCGCTCAAGAGCGGAACTATCGTCGGGACAGCCGCCTCTCGAACGCGATTGCGCTGGTATGGCTTCGCATCTTGCGCGATACGGAGGCCCTGGAAGGGACCGATCTGGATGCGTTTCGATCATGGCTCGATCGACCGAAAGAGCCGATTTGGGATAGCACCTCGATCGTCCTATGCCGCATTGCGGCCCGCTCCACGAACTTGAAATCCCTGGCGCTGGAGCTTGCCGTAAAGGCGTACGAATCGTTGGAGACCTCCCGCGAAGATGCCGAGTCGCGGGCCGACGCGTATTTGAGCCTGGCGCGGGCAGTTCTCGCCATCAGTCAGGCCGAGGCCGGCGCCTATTTCGATCGCGCTGTCGAGATCGCCAGCCGTGTCGGCGACGAGAACCTCGATCGCTGGGCGGCGTTGCTCCGGCTCGCCGCATCCGCGGCCGATCCTGACAAGCGCCGCCCGTGGACCGCGTACCGCCTCTCGCGGGCCGCCGAGCTGACCTACGAGTACGTTGCTCGGGACAAGCACTTTGCGTGGCACAACACGGTTGAATCGCTTGCCGGATTGTGTGCGCCTTCCGCTCTGGCGATTCTGAGCCGCTGGCGCGACCGTCGGTTCGGAGATCCGGGGCGACTACTGCCGATCTTGGTCTACCGACTCGTGGACCAGGGTGGTCTTCCGGCAACGGCGCCGATTGCGCTCGGCGGTCTCGAAGCCTACTGGGAACGCCTTGCGGACCTGGAGCGCCTCGTCGCCAAGGAAGCCGATGGCGTCCGCCGTCAGGTCGCCGCGCAGATCGCCTACCGCTACCTGCGCGTGCGGGCGTTGGATGGCCGGACCTGTTCGGCGCTGAATGAGCTGGGGAATGCGTACGGGCTGGATTTCCCGGACATCGAGCGCCTGGTGGCAGTGAACGGTAGCCTCGGCCCGGCGGACAAGGAGGGCATGGACGCGGAAGGCATCGAGGTAGAGCGTTATCCAGGTCCCAAGCGAGAGCGCCGCGCGCCGGACTGGTCCGCTATCTTTCACGACGTCGATCTCACTGACAGCGATGCCCTGCGAGCGGCGTACGCAGCGATCCGCGCCTACGATCCACCCTACGAATTCGCCACCTTCTTCCGGGAGGCGCTGACCCGGCTCGGTGTCGGCCGACAGTCCGAGCTGGTGCTGGCGGTCGCGGCTTGGCAGGACTTCGGCATCTTCGAGCTGAGAGAGCTCCTCGACGCGCTGTCCCGTCCTTGGCCGAAGTCGGTGTCGGTCCGCAAGGCCCTGCGCGAAGCCGTGTTGTCGGCCTGTCGCCGTGAGCCGGAACGCGTCGAGCGACGCCGTTGGTACGCCCTGATCCCGTTCGACGAGCTGGCAGCAGAGGGGATTGTGTCGGACGGGGACGTGGTGCGAGCCACCCTCGAAGGATTTACCGCCCAGGCAGAGCTGCTCGGGTCATTCGCCCTCTTCCGCTTGATCGATCCGCTGGCATCCAACCTTTCGCCGGACGAGGCCGACGAGACCCTGAGCTTCGGATTGGATTTGCTTGAAGATGTTCTGCGCGCCGAGGACGGCGATGGTCCCTGGCGCTCCGAGCTGGAGCCTCCTGACTCCGCAGCAGCGGCGTTGGCGGGCTATATTTGGTCGGGTTTAGGTTCGCCCGTGGTTGCCGAGCGCTGGCAACACGCGCATGTGGTGCGCTCGGCAATCGAGCTTGGCTGGACCGAGCTTGTGGACGCGCTGATTGCCCGCGCTGAGTCCGGTCGGGCGGGACCCTTTGCCGACCAGGGGCTCGAATTCTATGTGTGGCATGCCCGCCAATGGCTGCTGATCGGCCTTGCGCGCGGTGGCATGGAGAACCCGCCGACGTTGCAACGCTGTGCGCCGCTGCTCCAGAGTAGTCTTCGCGAACGCCACGTACTCATACGGGAGCTTGCCGCTCAGGCCCTCCGGACCCTGGCAGCAAGCGGTGCAATCACCCCCGACGAGGCCGGCGACCTCGACTCGGTCAACAAGCCTTGTCTTCCCGAGATCACCTACGCGGGCTGGTTGGCGGCTTCCGAGAACGGGACTCCGAGTGCCGAAGAGGAGATCAGCGACGACGAGAAATATTACTTCGGCGACGACATCGGTCGGTATTGGTTCGAACGGCTCGGGGGCGCGTTCGGCCTGACGGCGGTTGCTGTCGAGCGGCGTGCGCGCAGCGCCCTCCGACAACGCTTGGGGTGGAAAAAAGCAGGATTGCAGCAAGATGCGCGGCGCGTGCGGAATATCTTCGAGGACGGGGAAACTTGGCACTCTCACGGAACGCTGCCAAGGACGGACGGTTTGCCTGCATATCACGGGTATCACGCCATGATGCTGGTGGCCGCGGACTTGCTGGAGGAAAGGCCGGTCCGACACCACGCCGACGAGCCCGTCAACGAGTTTCAAGACTGGCTCTCGTCCTACCTACTGACCCGTGCCGACGGCAAGTGGCTTGCGGATCGGCGCGATCCTCGACTCGTTGCAGACCCGCCGAAGCCCAAGGGCTATGGCGACGAGCTTTGGCGTTGGAGCATCACCGGGGAGTACCTTGAAGCGAAGCTACGGACCGACGACGGCCTCGTGGTGCTTTGGGGGTATTGGACCGGCGGCGAACGGGAAGCCCGCGAGAGGGTCTCCGTGAGCAGTGCGCTCGTTTGTCGTACCGGGGCCGAGGCCCTGGTGGCGGCCCTGCAAACAGCGAATGACTTGGATCGATTCGGTCTTCCCTCCGTAGAAGCGATCGATGACCTTGAAATTGGCCCCCTCAGGGTCGTGGGCTGGGTGACCGACCAAAGCATCGAGTCTCGACTCGACGAGCACGACCCTTGGTCGGAAGGTCTCCGCTACCCGGGTCCAGCGCCGTCCAACGGTATGATCCAAGCGATGGGCCTGGTGGCGTCAGCCGACGGGCGCACCTGGACAACCGGCACCGAAGGCATGCTTCGGAGTGAAACCTGGACCGCCATCGACGGCTACGGACGAGAGAGGGAGACGGTTTCGGGTTCGCGGCTCAGTGCGGATCAGGGGTTTCTGCGGCGTCTGCTCGATGCCCATCCCGACGAGAGACTCATCGTCAGCGTCAACGTCCATCGCTTCTCGACCCGCGATAGCTGGAAAGATGATGAACTTGGGCACCGACGGGCACCGTACATCCGTTACTACCTCATGGGAGGCGATGGTGTCGCTCACTCGCACTAAGGCGCTGCTGGAGCTGGGACAGCATTTGGTTGCCCAGTTGGGTGCCGGCGACGATCTGCTGGCTTCCTGGATGGCCCATTACGTTGCCGAGCGCATCGAAGCCGCCGAGAAGGCCTCAGCCGACGATCGGCGGCTGGCACAAGATGCGTGCGCAAAGGCGATCTTGGACCTGTGGCAATACAGAAACGCCCTGCCTGAGCATCTTCGTCCCCTGGGGAAGCTTGAGCCCGTCACGAGGGCGATTGCCAGTCTGGGTGTGGATGAAGACGACTATCGCTATTACCCCCACGCCCTCCGCGAGGCCGCGACTGCGCAGGCCGATGAAGAGACCAAGCAGTGGCTCGACCTGGCCTTCGGGCTCGACTATTCGGCCCGCGTCTTGATTAGCTTTGCTTTGGCGACCGCCGCTCAGCGCGCGGGTTCGGACGCGGCGGCCTGGGTTGATCTTGCCCGTCGGGCTGGAGCGGAAGCAGGTCCCGAAACATACGTGATCAAATTCGTCTCCGAGCCGGATGATTCGGCGGGGGCGGATGAGAGTGAGGAAGCCGCAAAGCTGAAAGAAAGGTTGGCTCGTCTAGAGGCATTCGCCGAGATGTCGGCGGCATTGATCAGGGACCTCAGGGCGCAGATCGGTCCGGATGGTCCCGATAAGGAATAACTCGATTTGACTGAGGCGATGGGGTCTTGACCTAAGCCTCTAGGTTTAGGCGAAGGGGCAACACCCTGGCATGCCTAGGAAATTACACCGAACGCATGGCCCGTGCGGCTGTCCGCTGCCCACCCGACTGCGGACCCAAGGCTGTGCAGCACCAGTGTCTAGACCTGGCCGTTTGCTGCCGTTAGGGTCGCCTGAACCGACCCAAGACCAGCTGGTCCGCAGGCAGACGCGAAAGCGGCGGACGAATCCGGTAGGGTCAGCGCGGATTACTCTGAGGAATTCTCGTGGAATAACGGTGACCGACAACAGCCGGGCTCCTCATCCGACCTGCTCCTGACCGACGCCGCCCTGCAAAGTCAATGTCGAGGACGTCCTTCTCGCGCACGCGGACGATGCGACCCTCGCCGAACACCCGATGGCGGATCCGATCGTTGACCGCCCACCGCGGCGAGCCCTCCCCGTCCATCCCCAGCCCTCTTCGTTCGACGCCGTGGATTGCGCTTTCGACGCCGCATAGCGTTCGGGGATGCCGACCACCTCCGGATCGCGGTTCAGCAGGCCGGTCGCTTCGCCGCTGCACTCGGCGATCTTAGCGGCGGGCTCGATTCCGGAGAGCCGTTTAGACACGGTGTCCCCGAGTGACACCGCGGTCCGGAGTCGCGCTTCGAAGATAAAACGGCTGGCCGGCAAGCGCGAGATTCCCGCGCCTCGCGACTCGTGGCCCTCCCATGCCGCATCGAAGCCTCGGCGGGCGGGATGTCTTCGGCGCGCGGAGAAGGCCATGTATGCCAGGCGCCGATTCACTTCCAGCGGTGTCGGATCCCCAAACGGGGAGCGTCATGCCCCCGGAGGTAGGGGCGTCATGCCTCAGAACGAGGGGCATCATGCCCCCGGACCAGGGGCGTCACGCCCACGGAAGTAGGGGCGTCATGCCCCCCGAACCGTCATATGAACCGTCATTGAACCGTCAGTGAATCGACGTCGTCGCGCGCGAAACCCCGCTTGTCGAACGACACCTCGAAACGCAGACCCGAACCGGCACACCCGATTCCGCCCGACCGGGAACCCGGCGAGTGGTCTCGACCCGGGCCGCCGAGCAGACATCGCACGCGGCCGGATCCAGGAGCGCGTCGCCTCCTGGTCCGCCACCGGAGCGCACCGCACGTGTCGGGACGCCACCGTCATCCAGCGCCTGCAGACGCTTCGGCACGCGGACAAGACCCCCGACTCGGCCGCTCGACGCCTGCAAATCGCTCAACGAACATGCCACCCTGCCCGGATCCACCGCGTACGATCGCACACGGGATCGCCAGGGCAGTCCGGACCTGGGCATTCTTCGACCGGCCGAGGTTCCACCCTGCCCTGTCCGGCGCTTAACCCCCTCGAGCACAGGTTATCCACACGACCGACCACAGGGATTGTGAACAAAAAGCCCGTCGGCCCCTTGGCGACCTCCCGGATGCGCCCTCTGCGCAGCTGCCGGCGCAACCTGCGAGTAAAGCCGCGTTTTCGAGCGCTTAGCGCCATCGCCGTCACGTCCGCCGGCCGGCACTCTGTCCGCTCCTACACGGACAGGGCCGCGACATGCGACAGAACCTCCCTTCACCCCTCGAGGAGACGCCAGGGCGTATTGCCCGACACCTCGGCGCCTCGCTGGCCGCACTCGGGTTGGCGGCGGCGCCC
>JBGSKP010000578.1:0-8149 GCA_041741175.1 Thiocapsa sp.
ATTGGCGATGACCAGGCGGGCGGGGCCGGTTTCAAGCAGCGGGATCAGCACACCGCGGGCCGCACCGCCGGCACCGAGCAGCAGGACCCGCGTGCCCTGAAAGCTGAAGCCGTGATTGTCCGCGAGATCACGGACCAGACCGACCCCGTCTGTGTTGTCGCCGCGCAGTCTGTTCCAGTCGAGGCGGATCAGGGTGTTGACCGCCCCGGCGATTTCCGCCCGTGGCGTGCGCTCGTCGGCCAGCGCCCAGGCCGCTTCCTTGAAGGGCACGGTGACATTGAGTCCGCGCCCTCCAGCGGCGAAAAAGCGCCGGACATCACCCGCAAAATCATCCGGGTCGCCCAGGAGCCGCCCATACTCCAGGTCCTGGCCGGTGCTGCGCGCGAAAGCGGCATGGATCTGCGGGGACTTGCTGTGGGCGATGGGGTTACCGATGACGGCATAGTGATCCGACATGGCGTGTCTAGGGACCTCTGATGTGAATCGAGATGAAGCGTCCAGCCGCCAGCTATCACCGGAGAATTGCGGCTGGAGGCTGGAAGCGTCCTAGCGCCCCAACCAGCGCGCCACGTCTTTGGCGTAATAGGTCAGGATGCCGTCTGCGCCGGCGCGCTTCATCGAAACCATGGCTTCCAGCACCACGGCGCGCTCGTCGAGCCAGCCGTTTATGCTCGCCGCCTTGAGCATCGCGTATTCGCCGCTCACGTGGTAGACGAAGGTGGGCGCGCCGAACTGATCTTTGATGCGCCGCACGATATCCAGATACGGCATGCCGGGCTTTATCATGACCATGTCGGCGCCTTCGGACAGGTCCAGAGCGACCTCGTGCAGGGCCTCGTCCGAATTTGCCGGATCCATCTGATAATTGTACTTGTTGCCCGAGCCCAGGTTACCCGCCGAGCCGACGGCGTCGCGGAAGGGGCCGTAGTAGGCGGATGCATACTTGGCGGAGTAGGCCAGGATGCGGGTGTGGATGTGGCCCTCGGCCTCCAGTGCGGTGCGTATGGCACCGATCCGTCCGTCCATCATGTCCGAGGGTGCGACGATGTCGGCGCCGGCCTCGGCATGCGAGACCGCCTGACGCACCAGCACATCGACCGTCTCGTCGTTCATGACATAGCCGGTCTCGTCGATCAGGCCGTCCTGACCGTGCGTGGTGAAGGGATCAAGCGCGACATCGGTGATGATCCCGAGATCCGGCACGGCGGCCTTCAGCGCACGCACCGCGCGCTGGGCGAGACCCTCGGGGTTGAACGCCTCGCGGGCGTCGAGCGACTTGACCTCCAGTGGCGTGACGGGGAAGAGCGCCATGGCCGGGATGCCCAGTCGTTGGACCTCGATCGCCTCCTCCACCAGCAGATCGATGCTCAGACGCTCGACGCCCGGCATGGAAGCAACCGCCTCGCGCTGTCCGGTGCCTTCCAGCACGAAGACCGGATAGATGAGATCGTCCGGGGTCAGGGTCGTTTCGCGCATCATGCGACGCGAAAAGGCGTCGCGACGCATCCGGCGCATACGGGTGATGGGGAAGGCGGCACGATGGGTGTCACGATCGGGCATGGAATGGCCTCGGGTTCGGCTCCGGCGCGGCCGGGACCACCCCGGCGCTCAGGGCCGATACAATAGCTCAGGCACACGGGCGGCTCCAGTGCGGCGGCTGCATCACCCGCGACCCCGAGATGGCCTGTGCCATTGTCGTATCGGCTAAGGCGGGCGACTATGCTTCACCGATCAACCCATCGCGGGAGTCCGAGCCATGTCCGCGTATCCGAAGACCCGCCCGACGCTCTACGAACAGCTCGAAGCCCTGCCCGAAGGGTTGGTTGGGGAGATCCTCAACGGCCAGCTTCACACCCAGCCGCGCCCGAGCGGTGCGCATCTGGTGACGGCGTCGGCTTTGGGTGACGAGTTGTTCGGCCCGTTCCAGAAAGGGCGCGGCGGCCCCGGAGGCTGGTGGATCATCGACGAGCCTGAACTGCATTTCATCCACGACACCGAGGTCGATGTGCCTGATCTGGCGGGTTGGCGTCGCAGCCGACTGCCGCGGATCCCCCTGGATCATCGCTTCACGGTCGTGCCCGACTGGATCTGCGAGATCCTCTCGCCATCGACTGAAAGCAAGGATCGCGAGGTGAAGATGCCGATTTACGCGCATTTTGGGGTCGCCTACGCCTGGTTGGTCGATCCGAGGGCGCATACGCTGGAAGCCTACGCCCTGGACGCCGGCGCCTGGTGGGAGATCGGGCGTTTCGCAGGCGGCGCGCAGGTGTCGTTTGCGCCATTCGAGGCGGTTACGATCGGCCTAAGCGATCTGTGGGCGCCGACCGAGTAGCAGGACGAGAACAACAGAGCCCATATGGCAAACCCAAGCGATCACTCCGAGCAGATTTTCGATGTCGACCTCGACGGCTTCCAGCATGAGGTCATCAAGCCGTCCGCGGCCCGCCCTGTCCTGGTGGATTTCTGGGCCGACTGGTGCTCGCCCTGTCATGCGTTGGCGCCGCAGTTGGCGAGAGCCGTCACGGATCTTGCCGGTCGGGTGCGTTTGGCCAAGATCGAGGTCGACGAGGGCGAGAATATGAAGCTCGCGGGGCAATACAAGCTGCGCGGTTTTCCGACCGTTATCCTCTTTTATCAGGGCGAAGAGTTGGCGCGCTTCAGCGGTGCGCGCTCGCGGCATGAGATTCTCGACTGGCTGCGCGGTCATCTGCCCGACGACATCTAATACGTTGCATCATCCTGAGCTGGATCGGCCGGGATTCGCCCTTCGGATGATCAGACTGATCGATTCGGCAAACCGTTACGGGACAGCGGATTTCGCGGCGACCTTGAGCCGCGAGCTGATGGGCTTGCCCGAAGGCAGTCTGCCGATTGCGGGCGAGCAGGGTGGTCTGATTGATACCGCGAGTATCGGCGTGACCCTGTTGTCGGCTTGCGCAGACGCCGATCGAATCGAGCTTGTCATGGGGGTCTTCTTCACCGAGATCGTCGGTGGCTGCAGCTGCGGGGACGAGCCATTCTCCCTGAACGGCTATGAAGAGCTCATTCTGCGGATCGATCGGGCGGATGGTGCGGCCTTGATCCGGCCTCGCGGGGATTGAGCGTTTTTCTGGAAGAGATCGGGAGCCGGGGCAGGACGCCCCGGCTCATTTGGATCAACCCGTTCGGATCAACCCGTCGCGGTGCGGATCCACTCGACGCGGTTGCGCATCACGCCGTAATAGACCACCGGAATCACCACCAGGGTCAGGACGGTGGAGACGAACAGACCAAACAGCAGCGACACCGCGAGCCCCGAGAAGATCGGGTCATCCAGGATGAAGAGCGCCCCTGCCATGGCCGCGGCGGCGGTCAGTGCGATCGGCTTGGCGCGCACCACGGCTGAGTTGATGACGGCGTCCTCGAATCCCCTGCCTTCTCTGACCTGCTGGTTGATGAAGTCGACCAACAGAATCGAGTTGCGTACGATGATGCCGGCCAGCGCGATCATGCCGATCATGGATGTGGCGGTGAACTGCGCACCCAGCAGGGCATGGCCTGGCATGATCCCGATGATGGTCAGCGGGATCGGCGCCATGATCACCAGCGGGACCAGATAGCTGCGGAACTGAGCGACCACCAGCAGGTAGATGAGGATCAGCCCCACGCCATAGGCGATGCCCATGTCGCGGAAGGTTTCGTAGGTCACCTGCCACTCGCCGTCCCATTTCAGGCTGTACTCGTAGGGATTGGCCGGTTGCTGGATGAACCATTGCGC
Organism: Thiocapsa sp.; assembly: GCA_041741175.1. GTDB lineage: Bacteria > Pseudomonadota > Gammaproteobacteria > Chromatiales > Chromatiaceae > Thiocapsa. Next base: position 3,758 of record JBGSKP010000578.1, read on the forward strand.
CAGATTCTGCTCCTGCTCGAGTCGATCCGAGATCTCGAACATCCCATAGAGCGGACTGTCGGTCTCGCCGGCCATGTCGGCGGTCACATAGACCACGGGCATCAGGTCCTTGTGATAGATGCTGTGGGCGCGCTCGGTCTCCTGGACCTGGACGATCTCGGAGAGCGGCACCAGGGCGCCGGACAGGGAGAGAACCCGCAGTGCCAGCACCTGCTCCAGGTCGGCTTTGTCGGCCTCGCTGTACTCCACCCGGATCGGCACGGCGTATTTCACATTGGCACAATGTTGATAACTCATGTTTTCGCCGTCGAGCACCGTCTCGAGCGCCTGCGCGATGGTGCTCTGTGGTACGCCCAGACGCGATGCTTTGGAGCGATCCACGACCACCACCAGCTTGCGCGACGGGTACTCGACCGAGTCGTCGACATCGACGATATCCGTGGTCGATTCGAAGACCTTCCGCACCTCGCGGGCCACGTGGATCTGGCCGTCGTAGTCCAACCCGTAGATCTCGGCGACCAGGGGCGAGAGCACCGGCGGGCCGGGCGGTATCTCAACGATCTTGGCATTGCCGCCATGGCGCAGCGCGATCTCCTGCAAGGGTGCGCGCATCTCGGCCGCGATGGCGTGACTCTGGCGGTCGCGGTGGTGGGTGTCGACCAGGTTGACCTGGATGTCGCCGAGGTGTGCGCCCTCGCGCAGGTAGTACTGACGCACCAGCCCGTTGAAGTTGATGGGTGCAGCGGTGCCGGCATAGATTTGGAAGTCTGTGACCTCGTTGACCGTCGCGAGAAAATCGCCCATCTCGCCGAGCACCCGGGCGGTTTGCTCCAGACTGGTCCCCTCCGGCATGTCGAGCACCACCTGGAACTCGCTCTTGTTGTCGAAGGGCAGCATCTTAAGGACGACGACCTTGCTGGTCACCAGCATCAAGGAGCCGGCGATCAACACCAGTATCCCGGCCAGTAAGAGCCAGCGATTCAGATTGCCCTTGCGCCCGACCAGGAATGGGCCGATGACGGCATCGAACAGGGTGCCCAGACGCCCACCCGACTGGACCGCGTGCGCGTCCCCATGGGCCCCGTCGTGCTGCGCGTGACCGGCGCCCGCGGCGTGGCGTTTGCCGAGCATTGCGTTCGCCATCCAGGGCGTGAACACAAAGGCGACGACCAGCGAGATCAGCATCCCCATCGATGCATTGATGGGGATCGGGCTCATGTAGGGTCCCATCAGACCGCTGACGAAGGCCATCGGCAGCAGCGCCGCGATGACCGTGAAGGTCGCCAGGATGGTCGGTCCACCCACTTCGTCGACCGCCTTGGGCATGAGGTCGAGTAGTCTGGCCTTGCTCATCGCCATGTGCCGGTGGATGTTCTCCACGACCACGATGGCATCGTCGACCAGGATGCCGATCGAGAATATGAGCGCGAACAATGACACCCGGTTGAGCGTGAAACCCCAGGCCCAGGAGGCGAAAAGGGTCAGGGCGAGCGTGACCACGACGGCCGCGCCGACGATGATCGACTCGCGCCAGCCGATCGCAAGCCACACCAGGAGCACTACCGACGCGGTTGCGAAGGCCAGCTTGGTAATCAGCTTCTGCGCCTTGTAGTCGGCGGTCTCGCCATAGTTGCGGGTGACCGTGACCTGCACGCCGTCCGGGATGAAGGTTCCCTTCAATTGCTCGAAACGCTCGATCACGTCCGCGGCCACGGCGACGGCATTGACACCGTCCTGTTTGGCTACCGCGATGGTGACGGCCGGCGTGTTGCCGACCAGATCCAGGCCGGTATGGACTGCGCCGGGAGCGCCTCCCATGCTCACGTAAGCCTCGGGTTGCTGCGGTCCGCGCTCCAATGTCGCGACGTCGCCGAGATAGACCGGGCGCCCGCCATGCAGACCAATCACCAGCTCTCTGAGCTCATCCGGGCAGGTGAGGAAGGTGCCGGCCTGCACCAGCACCTCCTCGTTGTCGGCGGTCACCGTGAGGTTGTCGCGGATGACGTTGCCGGCCTGCAGGGTGCGGCGCAGGTCGCTCAGATCGATCTCGTAACCGGCCAGGGCCTGCGGATCCAGCAGTACCCGCACCATCTGCGACGGCGCGCCGACCGTATAGACGTCACGCGTCCCCGGCACCCGCTTGATCTCCTGCTCAAGCGCATGCGCGACCTGCCCCAGCTCGAAGGCGCCGACGTTCGGGTCATCCGACCAGAGTGTTGCCGTGATGATGGGGACGTCGTCGATGCCCTTGGGTTTGACGATCGGTGTGCCGACACCCAGGTTCGGCGGCAGCCAGTCCTGATTGGCCAGCACCTTGCTGAAGAGCCGGACCACGGCGTCGGTGTTGTCCTCGCCGACCTTGTATTGGACCGTCACCACGGCCATGCCGGGGCGCGAGACCGAGAAAACGTGCTCGATCCCTTTGATCTCGGAGAACACCTGCTCGGCCGGGCCGGCAACCAGGTGCTCGACCTCGCTCGCCGAGGCACCCGGGAAGGGTATGAAGATGTCCGCGAAGGTGACGTTGATCTGCGGCTCTTCCTCACGCGGTGTGACGATGATCGCGAACAGTCCGAGCAGCAGCCCGACGAGGGCCAGCAGCGGGGTGATCTCGGTGTTCTGAAAACGCTGGGCAACACGGCCCGAGATGCCGAGCTGCTCAGCCATTGTCGTGCCCCGCTGCGTCGCCGGAGGTGGCGCTGACTTGCGACTTCAGGACGATGCCCGCGGCAATCGGATCGAGCGCGACGCGCTCGCCGGCGCTCAGTCCGGCGAGGACGACGACACTGTCGTCCGTCGCACGTCCAAGCCGGATCTGGCGGAAGCTGACGCGACCGTTCTGCCCGACGACATAGACCGCGGTGACCTCCGAGCGCTGGACCACGGCCCTGGCCGGAACGGTCAGCTCCTCCTTGGCGCCGATCTCGAAGCCGGTCTTAACGAACATTCCGGGAAACAGGGCCTTGATCCCGTCCGGCAGCTCCAGGCGTACGGTGAAGGTGTTGGAGCCCATGTCGGCGAACGGAAAGATGGTGAGTCCCTTCGACTCGATCACCTCATCGGGGCTGATGTAGACACGGGCGCCGCTGCCCTGGCGCACTGCAGAGATGACGCTCTGCGGCACATCGACGATCACGCGTAACTGATCCAGCGAGATGCCGCTCATCACCTGCTGGCCGGGACTCGCAGTCTCGCCGACCTCGATATGCCGATGTGTCACGATGCCCGAGTAGGGGGCCCGGATCTGGGTATATTCCAGCTGCTCCTGCGCCTGCTCCAACCGTGCGGTGGCTGATTCGAGCTGCGCCTGGGCAGAGGCTAAGTCAGCGGTGGCCTGATCCATGGCCGACTCGGAGACGTTCTTCTTCTGGAACAGGCCCAGAACGCGTGCGTGCTCGTCGCGGGCCTGCTCCAGTCGCGCCGAGGCGGATTTCAGATCGGCGGCGGCCTGGGCAACGCGGGTGCGGTGCTCGGTGTCTTTCAGGCGGGCGATGACCGTGTCCTTCTCGACGTAGTCTTCCACATCGAACAGGATCTCCTGGACTTGCCCCTGGGTCTGGGCCGAGACGGTCGTGCGGTTGACCGCCTCGACAATGCCGTCCAAGCGATACTCGCGCGCCAACGTGCGATATGCAGCCGTTTCGGTGTCGAGCACGGGCGGCTCGTCGGCGTTAAGATTCAGCGCAATGAGCGTGGTCAGACCCGCCAGGATTGGCGCGACAACACGAGCGAGAGGCATGGTGGTAACCCCGTAAAATATTAGATTTTGCTTATATTAACATAATATATTGATAAAACAAGGCACTTGCCTCGTCTATTCGCCTGCTTGTCCGGTTCGCGCATCCGATCCGGGATCGGGTGCGGCGCGTGCTGCGGTGCTCGGGGCTCACGATAGCAGAGGGCTGTTCGCAACCGGAGGTTTTTCAGGACGAACAGACCTGCCGGTCGGGCGTCTGGAACCGGCCGACGCTGGCATCGAAGGCGTGAGGTATGGACAATCACCCGCCACGAGCGGAACGGCTGGATAAGACTTCCCGGCGCCGGTTGCGTGCGGCCGGCTCAATCCGGTCGCACCGACGCCGAGCGAAGCGGACTAAACTTAATGCCTTCACCGGGTTGGGGAGATGCCCCGATGACAGGGGAGGCGATGCCGTGAGGAGACCCCAGTGAGCCGATGGTCCGAGGATCTGATCCCGATTGACCGCGCCAGGACCTTGGACGGCCTGTTTCTGCAGCGCATCGAGCGTTCGCCCGACCGCGTTGCCTACCGCCATTTCGAGCGCAATCGCGGCTGGGCCGAGCTGACCTGGACCGAGATGGGTGAGTTGGTCGCGCGCTGGCAGGGGGCGCTTGCGGCCGAGGGGCTCGTGAGCGGCGACCGTGTCGCGGTTG
>JBGSKP010000579.1:0-13735 GCA_041741175.1 Thiocapsa sp.
GGCGCGCAGCGAGTATGTGCTGAAGGTCACGGGTCGGGTGCGCGCGCGCCCGGCGGGGACCGTCAACCCGGATCTGCCGACCGGCGAGATCGAGGTGCTGGGCCTGGATCTGGAGATCCTCAACGCCTCCGAGACACCGCCGATCCAGCTCGACGAGCACGGCGCCGACGCCTCCGAGGAGCTGCGTCTGCGCTACCGGTATCTGGATCTGCGTCGCCCCGAGATGCAGGCGCGTCTGCGCACCCGCAGCCGCGTGACGCAGGCGATGCGCTATTTCCTGGATGCGCAGGGTTTTCTGGATATCGAGACCCCGATCCTGACCAAGTCCACGCCCGAAGGCGCGCGTGACTATCTGGTGCCGAGCCGCACCCATCCGGGCGAGTTCTTTGCGCTGCCCCAGTCGCCGCAGCTCTTCAAACAGCTGCTCATGATGTCCGGCATGGACCGCTACTATCAGATCGCCCGCTGCTTCCGGGACGAGGATCTGCGCGCCGATCGCCAACCCGAGTTCACCCAGCTCGACATCGAGGTCTCCTTCATGACCGAGGACGAGCTGATGGCGATCATGGAGACCATGATCCGCACGCTCTTCCGCGATGTTCAGGGTGTCGATCTGCCCGATCCCTTCCCGCGTCTGACCTACGCCGAGTCGATGCGCCGCTTCGGCTCGGATCGCCCGGATCTACGCGTGCCCCTGGAGCTGATCGATGTCGGCGATCTCATGGCCGGGGTCGACTTCAAGGTCTTCGCGGAGCCGGCGCAGGACCCCGAGGGTCGCGTGGTGGCCCTGCGTCTGCCGCGCGGCGGCGAGCTCTCGCGCAAGGAAATCGACGGCTACACCCAATTCGTCGGTCTCTACGGCGCGAAGGGTCTGGCCTACATCAAGGTCAACGCCTGGGCGGAGAAGGGACGCGAGGGCCTGCAGTCGCCGATCCTCAAGTTCCTGCCGGACAGTGCGGTCGATGCCATCATGATCCGCACCGAGGCCGTCGACGGGGATCTCGTCTTCTTCGGCGCCGACAAGACCACGGTGGTCAACGAGTCGATGGGCGCGCTGCGGGTGCGGCTCGGTCAGGACCGCGGCTTGCTCGCCGAGGGCTGGCATCCGGTATGGGTGGTCGACTTCCCCATGTTCGAGCGCGATGCGGTCAATCAGCGCTGGGTGGCCCTTCACCATCCCTTCACGGCGCCGAAGGAAGAACAGCTGGATCTGCTCGACAGCGATCCGGGCGCCTGTGTCTCGCGCGCCTACGACATGGTCCTGAACGGCACCGAGATCGGCGGCGGCTCCATCCGTATCCATCGCGATTCCGTCCAGCGGCAGGTTTTCAAACTCCTCGCCATCTCCGACGAGCAGGCCGAGGACCGTTTCGGCTTCCTGCTCAAGGCGCTGCGGTTCGGTTGTCCGCCGCATGGCGGCATCGCCTTCGGTCTGGATCGTCTGGTGATGCTGATGACCGGCGCGAGCTCGATCCGCGACGTCATGGCCTTCCCCAAGACCCAAAGCGCCGCCTGTCTGTTGACCGATGCCCCGTCGGCCGTGGACGAGAATCAACTTAAGGAGCTGGCGCTGCGGATCAGGTTGCGTGCCTGAGCTGCCGATGCCGGTGAAGCCCGCCAGGATGATGGAAGAACCCGCGTGTGTCGCACCGATGCAGTTGCCGGAGGGCCGGGAGAGGTTCTCCGGCTCCGAGGTCCACGACCATGACCCGGAGCCTGACCTCATGTCCGACGCCCCTCGCAAACGCCCCCAATCGGTGCTGGTCGTCATCTGCACGCGCGGCGGTGAGTTCCTGATGCTGAAACGGACCCGCCCGGTCGATTTCTGGCAGTCGGTGACCGGAAGTCTCTCGCTCGGCGAGTCGCCGCGCAACGCTGCTGCGCGCGAGGTCTTTGAAGAGACCGGACTGCGGGTCGGCGGCGCACTGATCGATCTGCGGCACTCCAACCTCTTCCCGATCATCCGCGCCTGGCGCAAGCGCTATGCGCCCAATGTCTGCTTCAATCGCGAATACTGGTTCGCCCTGGTGCTGGAGACCCGACGTCTGATTCGGCTCAATCCGCGTGAGCATATGGCGTATCGCTGGCTGCCGGCGATCCCGGCGCAGGCCCTGGCCACATCCTGGACCAATCGCGACGCCATCCGTGCCATGGCCGGGTTATCACGTTAGGTCCGTCTCTGTTCAAAGCCTGTCGAGTAAGCCGCACCGATTGCATAGGTGCCGCTTGGTCGACCCACGACCTTAAACCGCGCCCGGCGCGGTATGCGTCGTTTGTTGGATTGGCTTGGCCGCGCCAGCTCCGACACCTGTCGGAGCTGGCGCGATATTTAGATCAGATCCGGCGTCGGCGGTGCGGTGGGCGAGGTCGGAACGATCCCGATCTCGTCGCCTTCGTGGAGCTTGGTGAAGGGCTCGGTGAACTGCTTGTTGACCGTGACCTGCACGCGGTCGGGCTCGAACAGAACGGCGGCGCCGCGTTTACGCTTGCCGAGCCAGCCGAGCAGCGAGGAGACGTCGGTCACGCTCGCCGGCACGCGCAGCTCCTCGGACTCTCTGCGCATCTTCTTGGCCATCCAGGCAAAGTAGAGGATGCGCAGGCGCTTTTCTCCGGCCTCCGGCTCCGTGCGTTGGTAGCCGATCTGCTCAAGCCTGGCCAGATACTCAGCCCAGTTCTGCGCGTAGTCCACACCGAGCCGGTAGAGCGTGTCCCAGGAATAGATCCCCGTCTCATGGCCGTCGTCGAAAAGGATGCGCACGGCATACTGACCCTGGGGCTCGATTGAGGCGATGTTGACCCCTTCCTTTCCGGTCGGCGGCCGATCCAGGGTGCGCACCTCGGCGGCGCGGGAGAATACCCGCAGATACTCGCAAGGCAGCTCGAATGCCGCGCCGTCGTCGAAGACAATGCCGAGGATCCGGGATTTGGCGTGCAGTTTGATGTCGGTCGGATGGCGTTGCTTGGGCTGGTCGGTCATCTGTAGCAGGGCCTGCGTGAGCGATTTCCGGCTTGAGTGTCGAGGCGCCGAATCGCGTGCGAGACGCGATTCGGCAAGGGGTTGTGCGACGAAACGATCAGCCGCTGCTAATATAGTGCTCGAGCTGCTCGATGATGAACTTGTGCTCGGAGATGATGGATTTGATTAGGTCGCCGATCGAGATCAGGCCGACGACATTGCCCTCGGCGATCACCGGCAGGTGGCGCACGCGCTTCTCCGTCATCAGGGCCATCGCCTCTTCCAGGGTGTGATCCTGTTGGGTGCAGACCACGCGCTTGGTCATGACCTCGCGCACCCGGGTGTCCTTGGATGTGCGCCCCCTTAAGATGATGCTGCGCGCATAGTCGCGCTCGGAGATGAGGCCGACCATGCCTGTGTCGTCCATGACCAGGAGTGCGCCGATCTGTTTCTCGGCCATGAGCACCAGCGCCTCATAGACGCTTGCATCCGGACCGATCGACCAGACCTGACCCTCTTTGGTGTTCAGTAGTTGTCCGACGGTTTTCATCGTTTCGTTTGACTCCCTCGGTGGTGGTGACTCTGTTCCTGCTGTAATGGCAGCATTCCTTGCTTCATGGGCTTCATGGGCTTCATGGGCTTCACGGCAGGTTAGCAGAGCGTCGCCGGACGGGCCTAGCCCTTTGCGTTTTCCGAGCCACGGCACCTTCGACGTCGCTCCAACGAGATCACACCCATGCGCGAGCAGGTTGCAACATCCAATGACCGTCCCGGTACCCGTAACCTTGGAGCGCTGCGTCGGCTCCTTGGTTTCACTCGGCCCTACGGCTGGCAGCTCGTCGGGGCACTGGTGGCGCTTTTCGTCGGGGCCGGCTCGGTGCTCGCCTTCGGTCAGGTGATTCGCACCCTGGTGGATTCGGGCCTGACCAGCGGCTCGACGCAGGCGTTGGATCAGGCGTTGATCCTGTTTCTGACCGTGGTCCTGGCGACCGGCATCGCCGTGGGGGTGCGCAGCTATCTGCTCAATTGGATCGGCGAGCGAGTGGTGGCGGATATCCGCAAGAGCGTCTTCGATCGGGTGTTGTCGCTCGATGTCGGCTTCTTCGAGACGACACGCGTCGGCGAGGTGATCTCGCGTCTGACCAGCGACACCGCATTGCTGCAGGTCGTAGTCGGCTCGACCCTGGCGATGGTGTTGCGCACCGGTCTGCTGATGATCGGCGGCATCGTGATGCTCGCGATCACCAGTCCGGCGCTGACCGGTCTCGTGTTGCTCGGGGTGCCTTTCGTGATCCTCCCGGCCTGGCTCTTGGGGCATCGTGTGCGCCGTCTGTCGCGCGACAGCCAGGACCGGATCGCCGATGTCGGGGCCTATGTCGACGAGGTGATCCACGGGATTCGCACGGTGCAGGCCTGCTGTCACGAGCCGATCGACCGCGAGCGCTACGGCACGCAGGTGGAATCCGCCTTCGAGGTGGCGGCGCGGCGCTCCCAAACCAGCGCCCTGCTGGCGGCGGTGTCGACCCTCCTGACCTTCGGCGCCATCGGGGTCGTGCTCTGGGTCGGCGGTCGGCAGGTCCTGGCCGGCGCCATCAGTGGGGGCGAACTCTCGGCCTTTCTCTTCTACGCCGTGGTCGTTGCCGGATCGGTCGGCTCTTTGAGCGAGCTGATGGGCCAGTTGCTGCGGGGTGCGGGTGCGAGCGAGCGTCTGATGGAGTTGCTGAAGTCCGAGCCGAGTATCCGCACACCGCCCGAGCCCAAGGCGTTGCCGGATCCAGCGCGCGGGCGCGTCGAGTTCGATGCGGTGCGCTTTCTCTATCCGGCGCGCCCGGACACCCCGGCGCTCGATCACCTCGATCTGGTCATCGAGCCCGGCGAGCGGGTGGCGCTGGTCGGCCCCTCCGGCGCCGGCAAGTCGACCCTCTTTCAACTGCTGTTGCGCTTTTACGATCCGGTCGCCGGTGCGGTGCGGTTCGACGGGGTGGATCTGCGCGATCTGGCGCCCGCCGAGCTGCGCCGGCACATGTCGCTGGTTCCGCAGGATCCAGTCATCTTCGGCGCGAACGCCTGGGAGAACATCCGTTACGGTCTCCTCGACGCGAGCGACGCGGATGTCCGTCGCGCCGCCGAGGCCGCCCACGCAGCCGAGTTTCTCGACCGGCTACCGCAGGGTTTCGATACCTTTCTCGGCGAGCGCGGTGTGAGGCTCTCCGGCGGCGAGCGTCAGCGTATCGCCATCGCACGCACGGTGCTGCGCAACCCCGTCCTTCTTCTGCTGGACGAGGCGACCAGCGCCCTGGATGCCGAGAGCGAGCGGCTGGTGCAGGAGGCGTTGGAGCGTCTGATGCAGGGCCGTACCAGCATCGTTATCGCCCATCGTCTGGCGACCGTGCGCACGGCCGACCGCATCCTTGTCCTGGACCAGGGGCGGATCGTCGCGAGCGGGCGCCATGAAGAGCTGATGGCCGAGGACGGGCTCTACGCACGGCTGGCTTCGCTGCAGTTCCAGGATGTGGCGGCGGTTCCGCCTCAGGCTCCGCCCGCCTTGCGCCTTGCGATGCGTTGAGGGGGAGGACGTCTCGGTCGATTCTGCCGGGACGGGGCGCCCCGGCGCAGCCGGAATCTCCCGTTCTTTCGATCGCAACTGTTGTCGCGAACTTCATGTCACATGAAATTCTCACAGTCGCCCGCGCTGACCTTGCCGGACTATCCACCGTCGACCCCTTAGAGCGATTCCGCGATCCTCGTTCACCTTGATGCGTCCCTCAAGCCCGCAATCGGCCATCAGCCGTCTACCATCGACCGCAAGCGAGTGACTCTTGAATCCTGCTAGCGGAAAGTCGCTCGCGGTTCAACGAGTGACAAGTCACACCCGGTTCTGCCAGTCGTGCCGGTCACACGAGTGCCTGCTATAGCGAGGTCAGCAGACGGCCGTCCAGGTTCGCCTGGCGTTAAGTGCAAAAGGAAGGACCCGAACCTACGACCGTGCTAGCAGAAAATGAGTCTGAGATTATTCGGATCCTCACCGTTGGTTAGGCGGATGTTTATCTTCTCTGATTGCCGCCTGGTTTCCTGGCGGTGCACATGATCTCGGCCATACGACGATTCGTTGCCGGCCCCTCGCAGAACCGGACTTGGAGTGTTACACCATCCGGCTCCCAGCTTGAGTCTTCCACCAAGGGACGGGGTAGAGGTCGTGAATGATCCGCGCCGTCGGGAGCATGGGCTTGATGACCGCGTAGAAGCGCTTCCAGGTCAACGAGCGACCTTGGCTACCCCGGTTGAGCCATTTGAACAACAGGCCCGTGGCGGCGTAGAGATAACCCGACACGCCCCGGCTGTTGCCGCTCACACCGTAGTACTGGATGTGGCCGCGCAGATGCCGGATCAGGTCAGCCACCATCGCCCGTCCGCCTTGCGCCCGCTACCCGCCCTGGCGCTCGCTCAAGCGCTTGAGCTTCTTGCGGACCCGCTTGCCGTCGGTCTTGTGCCCGACGACGAAGCGCCACGTTCGGCTCTTCCCGACATAATGGGTGAAGCCGAGGAAGCTGAAGGTCCGTGGTTCGGGCGTCTCCGCCCGCATCCGGCCCAGATGGCTGCCGAAACGCAGCAGCGCCGTTTTGCTCGGCTCGACCTGGAGGTCGAACTGCGCCAGACGTGCGGTCATCTCGGTGAGAAAGGCCCGTGCATCGCCTTCGCGCACGAAGCAGGCCACGTCGTCGTCGGCGTAGCGACTCAGGTCCCCCCGCCCCGTGCAGGTCCCCGCAAACCGTTTCTCGAACCAGAGGCCGAGCAAATCATAGTGGTCGATATTGCTGAGCAGGCGCGAGACCCCCCTTGCGGGCGCCCTCGTAGCTGGCCGTGAACACGCCGTCTTCCATCATGCCGGCCTAGGAACCGTCACACGATCCGCAACAGACTGGGATCGCCGATGCGAGCTCCAGCCGGCAACAAACCGGGTAGGACCCATCTCGTAAAGTGTCTGGGTTTGAGTATCGCTCGCTTACAGTCAGGTGCTGACGGTGAAGCCAGGAAAGATTACTAAACACTCCTTGATTACCTCGAAGCTGCGGCTAGACTCTATTTGACAGGCGAGTGGGGATGCCTTCACTGGTGCTTGACCCTACTGATTTTCGCACCGTTGCGCATAGCGCAAGATGGCACCCGCGTTGCGGTTAACGTCTCTCAACACGGTTCCAATGTGGCGTGTCTCTTCACGAGAGCTCAATATAATGAGCAGTCCGCGCTTAGCCGTCCTCGTAGTACTCTCTTTCATGCCGTACTTTGCGACCGGTATCGGCGATATAATCGTTTTTGAAACAATCGCTTCGAAGACGCTCATCTCCCGCTATCACACCATTCGTACGACTGCCTTTCGACTGAGCGACAACCGTCCCTGCCAGGTGACGAGTTCAAGACTGGCACGTTTCTATCGGGACGTTTCCGCTAGTGGTGCCAGTTGAGCGGCCAGATCCGTGCGACCCATGTCAATGTCCTGTTTCCTATACGACGCCGACCGAGTTGTCCGATGATGAGGTACAGTGTCGAGCCTGGTCCTGCGCAGGATACGCAGGTTTCTAAGTAGATCAGGCAACAGCGAAGTAGCTTGCAAGGTCAGGAGTGACCGTAAAGAAGATCCATAGAATAAAAGAGGGGGATCGAAATGGTCTGCGCAGGGGTTTATTCAATTTTGACTAACCAGACTCCTATTGCAAATCGCTACGAAGTTGCGCTGCGCGAAGCCGGCGTCGACGTTGAGGGACTGGAGCCGGAGCCGGAGGGGGGTTCTCGTTACGGCGTTCTGCTCTTCGATGAGCTCAACGACCAGGTCCACAGCAAGCTTCGAGAAGATAGACACGGCGGGCGCGTCCGGATTGCCGCGGTAGCAGTCGGACGGCCCCTGCGGACGGGGGAGGCATGGGGTCTGCTCGAGGACGGCGCGGCGGATGTGCTCGTTTGGGATCGTGATCGGGAAAGTGCCGAGCGCATCAAGGCGCGGCTGGAGCGTTGGGCCGCGGTGGACGCCCTTCTGGACTCGGACTGGATCAAAGAGCGGATGAGCGGCACCAGCCCGACCTGGCGGACCAAGCTCCGCGAGTTGGCAGAGGCGGCTCGCTTCACTGCGGCACCGGTCCTCCTGATGGGCGAGAGCGGCACCGGCAAGGAGCTCGCCGCCCGCCTGATTCATGAGCTTGACCCGAGGGGAGAAAAGACCACTTTCGTGGTGCTCGACTGCACCACGATTGTCCCGGACCTCTCGGGCAGCGAATTCTTCGGGCATGAGCGTGGCGCCTTCACCGGCGCGGTGGCGCAGCGTGAAGGCGCCTTTGCGCTGGCCAACGGCGGTACACTTTTACTCGATGAGATCGGTGAGCTTTCCCTTCCCATGCAGGCGCAGTTGCTGCGCGTCATTCAGGAGAAGACCTACAAGCGCGTCGGCGGCAACGCCTGGCAGCACACCGAATTCCGATTGGTTTCCGCCACCAATCGCAACCTGGAAGACCAGGTTCGCCGGGGCGCTTTCCGGAGCGATCTTTACTTCCGCATCGCCAGCTTGGTCTACACGCTTCCGCCGCTGCGCGAGCGGACCGAGGACATCCTGCCGCTCGTGCGTTATTTCATGCGCGAGCTGCGACCGGAGGAAGACCCGCCGGAGCTCGATGCAGCTACCCAAGACTATTTCCTGCGCCACGACTACGCCGGCAACGTGCGCGAGCTCAGGCAACGGGTTGCACGGCTGATGCACCGCTATGTCGGCGGCGGTTTCATCGGTGTCGGCAGTATCCCCGCCGAGGAGCGGCCTCGCGCGGATGATCCGCCTATGGATTGGCAAGGCGCCGAGCTGGTGCGGATGGTACGGCGCGCCATCTCGCTCGGCACCGGACTGAAAGACATGAGCCGCGCTGTCGAAGATCTCGCGGTGCGCATTGCCGAGGACGATGCCGGCGGCAACCTGCAGCGGGCGGCTCAGATGCTCGGGGTCACCGATCGAGCCCTGCAGCTACGTCGCGCACACCGCCGGCAAGCGGAAGAGGCCGCTGGTGTGCAATCGCGATGAGGCGTACCGGAAGGAGGCTCTCGGGCGCGGCCCCGCAACAGGCGTATTCTGTCGCTGACCATTTCCTGCCGAGGCGCCGCCCGTTGGAGCCTTGGCTAAAGCGGCAAACCATCCGCCAGCCAGGGATCGCCACGGGGCGCGATGGCAACCTCGGCAGAAATGCCGGACTCTAACTGGTCCTTGATGGGCTCGCGGTCCGGCCGAACGCGGACCGCCCCGATCAGGCGCAAGAAGTTTGCCCCCAGCACCAGGGCGGCATCCGCCGCCGGCAGGCCCAGGGCTCTCACCTTGGTGAGCTCGACACCAGGGTGCAGCCAGGGCCCGTCGGAGCCGAACAGCACCTTACGCGCGCCCGCTCGCCGCACAGCCTCCACCAGCAGATCGAAGCGCCGCACCCCAGCCGTATCCGTGTGGATGTTCGGGTGCCGCACCAGGTGGTCGATCAGCGTCAGCTGCGCCCGCCAGTCGTCGGCGAAGCTCCCCAGGTGCGGGATGATGAAGTTGACATCCGGGTACTCCTGGGCAAGCAGCTCGCACACCGCCACCTCCCCCATGACGTCGTAAAGCACCGGGAGGGCGAAGGCGCGAGCCGCCTCGCACACCTCGCGGCTGATGGGGGCATCATGGCGGTGGACCTTGATCCCGACGAAACCGAATTCCTCCACTGCCTGTTGGACAAGCGACATGAGCCGACCCCGGTCCCGCGCCGCGTGAACAAAGGCGAAGCCGTAGAACCGCTCCGGCCGGCTTGCCACGATGCGCGCCACCTCCCGGTTGGCGATGGCGTAGTCCGAGTGGAAGGCGGCGAACAGCACTGTCCGCTGGATGCCGGCCTTGGCCGCACGACGAAGGTATTTCTCCAATGGCGCGGCGGTGTCCCAAGGACCTGTCAGACCGTCACCTTGGCCGGCGTGGCAGTGAGAATCGATCATCGTCATCGAGGTCATGATGCCTCTCCCCTGCAGTTCACGTAGGCCGTTTGCGCGAAAAGGACGTCAACCAAAGCGGTGCGATGAAGATACCGCCCTGCCCAGGAGTCTGCGTTGCAGTCGCAGCCCTGAAGCGACGACCGACTGACTGAAGAGAGCCGAGCATGTCGGCATCCGGCTCCGGTTTCTCCCGCGCGCGCTTCTCACGCATCCCCCGGCCCACCCTGGAGCACGCGAGCAAAGACCGAGGCCACGCTTTCGGCGATCGGCTGCCAGAAGTTCTCACGCACACTGGCCGGCTGCTCGATCTGAATGCCACCACATCCATCCGCTGTAAGCCAGTTGACAATGTTCTCGGGATTTTCCCCGGCATACTCGTCGCCGGGATCCGCGACATGCACGACACAAGACAGTCCTTTGACGTCGATGATGGCCGCCTTGAGGACGCACTTGAGATCGTTCGGCCCGTTGCCCCCCACAGTGATGTAGTCCTTGTCGTACCCATGGAGTGCCACCGCGTAACGGAACCGGCGATGCTCAATCTGACCAAGCAGCCGGAAGCTGCGGGGGGAGATCTCGGTGCTCGTGATATGCCAGCGCGCAAAGGCGCCCCCGCCGGATTTCCAACCCTTGCATCGCCAACAGCTTACGCCCCTGCCTGCGCCGCTCAGAAGCGCAAAGATACGCTCGGCTTGCGCGTCCGTGTACGGCTCGATCATGCCGCCATGGGGTGCGCACACCAAGAGAGCGTCGTGGTCGCTGTCCGTTTCGGTCAGACGCTCAACGAACTCCGACTGCTGTTTCGCTTCCTGATCGCTTAGCCCGTTGCGGGTGATCTCCGTATCGAGGGTGCCGTCAAACCGACCGGATGCGCCGATACGCACTCTCCCGGTCAACCCCATTCGGAAGACGTTGTCATTGGCTTCGCGACGCTCCTCCGTGACCGTGTACAGCGCATAGGCGTCGGGTGAACGAATGACGCGCACCTGATCACCGCGCTGCAATCCGAAGGTCGTCAAAGCATTCCGGTCCGCCGAGCAGTGAAATGCGTCTGCGATCACCTCGGATTGATCAGGCTTGGCCTTCCATACCCGCACGCCGTGCTGTGTCTCCGACATTGGTTCGCCCCCAATACTCGTCTGCCTCCTTGGCCTGCAATATCGCACCGGTCCCCAGCGCGATGAAAGTCTCGAGTAGCGCGCTCCGCATCTTCCTCTTTCTCCCGGAGAGGGTCGGGGGGGAAGGACCATGGCGATGCACCGCTTCTATTTCTCCGGGTGGCGTGCATCCCGACGTTCGTTAGTCCGCCAACCCACGACCAGTTCCGCCGTCGCAGTCGGAATCGATGATCATTCCAGGGCCTGCTGCAAGACTGGCCTGTGCCGGGGCCGACAGCTCTCACCCAGGCCCTCCAGTCTCGCCGCCTCGTCCAAGAATCGCTTGCTGGTCTCGATGCCCCGAAAGAAGGTCGGTAGGTGCAGCCTCTCGTTCGGCCCGTGGATATGATCGTCCGGCAGGCCGAAGCCCATCATCACCACCGGCAGACCCAGGATGTCCTGAATGAGCCCCACCACCGGGATGCTTCCGCCGCTGCGGACGAAGACCGGCGCGACGCCGAAGGTGCTGCCATAGGCCCTCATCGCCGCACCCACGGCCGGATGGTCCCGCCTCATGGTCACGGGCCTCGTGGACAGCAGGACATGCATCCCCACGCGGAAGCCGGCGGGCCTGACCTGTGCCAGGTGCGCCCGCAGCAGATCGGCGATCTCCTCCGGCTGCTGGTCGGGCACCAGGCGGATGTCCAGCTTGGCCGATGCCTTGGCCGGGATCACAGCCTTCACGCCCGGTCCCTGGTAGCCACCGGTCACGCCGGTCACGGCCAGCGCGGGCCGGATGGTGCTCCTCTCATAGAGCGAATAGCCAGGCTCTCCGCTGCTCGGCATCGCCCCGGCATCCCGCAGAATCTGGGCATCGGAAGGTCCGACCCGCCGCATGTAGGCGCGCTCCTGGTCATCGCAGGGGCGAACCCGTTGGTAGAAGCCCGGAATCGCAATCCGTCCCCTCGCACCCTGCAGACCAGCGAGGATCTGGGCGAGCGCCTGCAGCGGGTTACCGACCGCCCCGCCCAATACCCCCGAGTGCAGGTCCCGCCGCGGCCCCTGGACCTCCAGCTCCACACCCAAGGCACCACGCAGCGAATCAGTGATGGCGGGACGGTTGGCGGCGGGGATCTGGGTATCCGAGATCACCACGAAATCTGCCGCCAGCAGGTGCCGATGTTTCCTTAGGAACGCGCCGAGATTCGGGCTGCCGATCTCCTCCTCGCCCTCGAACAGGCAGACCACGTTCACCGGCAGCCTGCCCCTCGACTTCAGCAGGGACTCGATCGCCTTGACGTGGACGAACAACTGCCCTTTGTCGTCGCTCGCCCCTCGACCATAGAGCCCCTCACCCCGGACCGTCGGGGTAAAGGGTGGCGAGCGCCAGGCATCCAGAGGCTCGGCCGGCTGGACGTCGTAGTGGCCGTAGATCAGCAGGATGGGTCTACCCGGTGCGTGGCGCCAATCGGCGAACACGACGGGGTGACCGGCGGTGGGCAGAACGGCCGCGTGGTCAAGGCCGATGGAGCGGAGGTGGTTTGCGAGCCAGGCGGCGCAGTTTCGGATTCCAGCGGCGTGAGTTGCGGTTGCGCTGACGGAGGGGAATCGGACGAATTGCTCAAGTTCATGAATAACCCGTTCATTCTGCGCTCGCGCTGCGACAACCATATCCACCTCGCGGTCAACCAACCGGAAAACCGAATAACGACATGAGCTGTAAGAAACGCAGCACTACAGCCAGATCAGGCGAATCCTCAATATCCTTTGTCCCGCCGGAGTGAACGGATTCCGCGGAGCGGATATATTCGTGGTCTGTCCCCAATAAACTTCTACTTTCGGCATCCAATAAGCAAAAACAGTTCCGCAGCGGCCGAGTTATTCGTGGTCCGTCCCCTATAACCTTCTTAGTAACGCTTCAAAAACAAGTTAAACACTTTAATAAGCGAACCCATTCGGATCGACGAGGTAGTTCCATTGTCCGTTCACATGGTCATGGCGAATGAACCGATTCTTGATGTCGCGGAAAGTGTCGGAACACGTGCGGCCGATCTCGTAAGTCGCGTCGAGGATCCGCGCGGTCACGCTCAACCCCGTTTGTGTGCGTGTCTGCTCGACGGTGCGCAGAGCCGTCTCCGGACTGTCCAGCATGACGCCGCTCCAGGCGCGCTCGACCTGGCTGAACAGGCGATGTTCGATGGGGTTCCACTTGGAGGTATAAGGGGGATAGTGGGCGATGCGCAGGCGCACGCCCAAGCGTGTGGCCAGCTCGATCAAGTCCTCCTTGAAGCGCAGCGAGCGCGCGGCATTGGCCCCGCCGCAGTCGCACAGCAACAGCAGCTCGGTCGCGTTGGGGTACATCGCCCGGAACAGCACCGTCCAGGCCAAGGCGATGGCGTCGCAGACGAAGGCGCTGGTCTCGCGCGAGGTCCCGAGCGTGATGAAGCCGACGTTGGCGAGCACATCGTAGACCCCGTGCGGCACCAGGATACCGTCGGCGAGGTGGCGGAAATCGTGATCGAAGACCCTTTGCGGTGCGGTGGTGTAGCACTGACCGGGCCTGGACAGGGTGCCGAGCAGCTCCTTCTTCTTGGTGTCGAGACTGAACACCGGAATGCCGCGCCGACGCGCCAGGCGGCGCAGCGCGGCGATGTGGCGGAACTGCTCGTCGCGCGCCGTCGGGTCGACCACGCCG
>JBGSKP010000580.1:0-2525 GCA_041741175.1 Thiocapsa sp.
GAGCGCCTGCGCGACGCCGACGCAATGTGTGTCGCGCCGCTGCGGGGACCAGACGATCGCCCTACCCATCAGCAGCCCGGCCAGAAAGAGGCTGTGCGCCAGCGCCATGATGGGCGCGAGCAGGGCCGAGAAGAGTACCTCGCCGAACGCACCGGCGAGCAGTCGGGGGGCACCGCCGAAACCGGCACGCCCGGCTTTCGACAGGAGCAGATCTGCCAGGGTCGCCAACTTCGGCGCGAACACCATCGTCATGATAAGCGCGAATAGCGACCAGCCGAGCGTCGGGTCGAACAGGGGGCCGGCATCCGTTGCCCGCCCGATCTGCAGCGCAGCGAGTGTCATGAACAACACCCAGGCCGGCGAGCCGATGAACATGAGGATCGCCAGGGCCAACTGAATCCGCCCGATCGGATGCAGGCCCGGCGTTCCGAGCAAACGCAGATACTGCATGTTGCCCTGACACCAGCGCAGATCGCGCCGGATGAACTCGATCAGGGTCGTCGGGTTTTCCTCCCAACTGCCCTCCTCGTCGGGCAACACTCGCACCTCGTAGCCCGCCCGCCGCATCAATGCAGCTTCGATCTGATCGTGGCTCAACACCCAGCCACCCAGCGGCGGTCGACCGGGCAGCGGATCGAGTCGGCAGTGGGCATGAAAGGGTTGAATCCGCAACAGCGCGTTGTGACCCCAATAGGGTCCGCTGTCGCCCTGCCACCAGGCGCTGCCAAGCGAGTAGGAGCGCATGCCGAGCCGCATGCCGAATTGGAAGATCCGGGCAAAGGCACTGGTCGAGGGCAATCCGACGGTTAGGGCCTGAAGGATGCCCAGACGCGGATTGCGCTGCATGATGCCAACCATGCGCAGGATGGTCTGCGGCGCCAAGAAGCTGTCGGCGTCCAGGACCAACGCAAAGTCGTAGCCATCGCCCCAGCGGTCCATAAAGTCTTGAATATTTCCCGCTTTAAATCCGGGGTTGTTCAAACGGCGCCGATATTGAATGCTGATGTGCGACGACCATTTCCGGCGCAAGCGCTCGACCCCAACGGCTTCGGCCTGGATACACTCGGACCAGGTTGAATCGCTGA
This sequence comes from Thiocapsa sp., assembly GCA_041741175.1. Lineage (GTDB taxonomy): Bacteria > Pseudomonadota > Gammaproteobacteria > Chromatiales > Chromatiaceae > Thiocapsa. The sequence goes on from JBGSKP010000580.1 coordinate 1,086, forward strand.
GCACGAAAATCTCGAATCGCTGTTCCGCGCCGCATTCCAGCAGCCCCTGGATCATGCCATCAAGATGACGCATGACGCGCTTGGCATCTTCATTGCGGATACAGCTTAATATCGCTGTCTTCGTCGTGATGCCGCTCGGGGGTTCCGCCGTGAGCGGACACACGGCCGACGCCGGATCGCGATGAAGCCGCATCAGCAAGAAGCCGATGACGGCGTTCCAGAAGCCGATGATGGTCCACGGCAAGGTTATCGTGAAACAAAGGGTCAGGATGGCATCCAATCCATCAAAGCCACCCGTCGCCAGGGTCATCACCATCAGGGTGACAGCTGCTCCCAGGGTGCCGACGACCAGGATGACATAAATGGCTCGGCGCCGGGAGATACTCGATGAATTCGCAGGTGCGTTTGTGGTCTCATTCGCGTCGCAAGCGCTTGGGCGGCGGTCCGTCAGCATCCAAAACTCCGAAAAACGAGGATGAAGTAGTGTTTGCGGAACCTGACCGCACCAACATATCGAATCGGTGCCGCACCAGGACGGATTGGTCACCGATCGAGCGAGACTTTCGGGAAGGTCGGTGCGAACGGGTGGAAGTCAAGAAGCGGTTCGATCGGCGTGCCCTTCGGGCGACATCGGGTTATCCTTAGGCGTCATGAAGACATCACATTCTCTCGGCAATGGTCGAGACCGAGGCGCAGAACTTTTTGCTATGAGCCAGCAGCAACGACTGGGGTTGACCCACGCTTTCGCCTTAACGCTCAAAATCTTGAGTGCGGGCACGATGGCACTGACTCTCGGCGCCTGCACCGAGCTGGCCCGCTTCGGCAGTAAGCCCGAGACCAGGTCCGACGAGGCCCTCGCAGCCGAAGACGCGGCGACAACCGCGCCGGTGGTCGAGACGAAGATCGAGAACCCGGTCAAACCAAAGCCCTCGAAGCTTTACGAATGGAACGGTGACGGTCGTCCGGTCTCGCGCATCGTAATCGACACCGATGCGCAGCGCGCGCGCTTCTTCGCCGGCGAGGATGAAGTCGGTTGGAGCACCGTTGCAAGCGGACTGCCCAAACATCCGACTCCAACCGGCCAGTTCGCCGTCATCGAGAAGGTTGAAAACAAGCGTTCTAATCTCTACGGCAAGGTCCTCAAAGGCGACAGAGTCATCAAGTCGAACGCCAAGTCGGGACGCGACCCGGTGCCGGCAGGCGCGCGATTCGAAGGCGCCAAGATGCCCTATTTTCTGCGTCTGACCAACGACGGAATCGGCCTGCACGCCGGTCCCATTCCGCGCCCCGGTCAGCCGGCCTCGCACGGCTGCATCCGCTTGCCCAGCAATCTCGCTCCCGTGCTCTTCCAACATGTCTCGCATGGCGTGCCGGTCACCATTGTCGGATCGGGTCCGAGCTACGGAAACTATGTCCAGAAGCAGCGTGCCGCCGAGGCGC
>JBGSKP010000581.1:0-2028 GCA_041741175.1 Thiocapsa sp.
CGTCTCGGCGATCGCCGGCGTGTCGCGGATGGTTCGCGCCACCGTGGCGCCGCTCATCCCCGGCATCTGGAAATCGAGGATGAGGAGATCGATGGTCACCCCGAGGCCGGTCGCGGCGTGGGTGAGGAACTCGAGCCCCAGCTCGCCGCTCTCCACCGCGACGCAATCGACGCCCCAGCTTCTCAGCTGTTCGGTAAGGATCATCCGGTTGATGGCGTTGTCGTCGATGACGAGCACGCGGGCGCGGCTCTTCATCCCCGACAGGTCGGCCTTGCGCACCAGTTCGCCGTCAACCTCCATCTCGATCTCGAAGGAGAACACCGACCCCTGGCCGACGACGCTCTCGACCGAGATCTGTCCGCCCATCAGGCTGACGAGGCGCGAGGCGATGGCGAGCCCGAGGCCCGTCCCCTCGTGCTTGCGCGTCGAGGAGCCGTCGACCTGGCTGAACTTGTCGAAGATCTTGTTGACCTTGTCTTCCGGGATGCCGATGCCGGTGTCGCTGACGGCGACCGAGACGACGACGCGCGTCGGCGCGCCATCGGGGCGCTGGTCAAGCAGCTGGTCGATCTCGCGCCAGCCGACATCAATCATCACGCTGCCGGTCTCGGTGAACTTGACGGCGTTGCCGACGAGATTGGTGATAACCTGGCGCAGCCGGCCCGGATCGCCGACAAAGCGCTGCGGCAGCCCGGGTCGGGTGCGCACGGCAAGCTCGATGTCCTTTTCGGCTACCCGCGCCGACATCAGAAGCGCCACGTCCTCGATCGTGTCGACGAGCGAGAACGGTCGCTTTTCGAGCAGCATCTGGTTCGCCTCGATCTTCGAATAATCGAGGATGTCGTTGATAATCTCGAGCAGCGCGTTGCCGGATTTCAGGATCACTTCGGTGAAGGTGCGCTGGCGCGTGTCGAGATTGGTGCGCACGAGCAGTTCGGCCATGCCGAGCACGCCATTCATCGGAGTGCGGATCTCGTGGCTCATCGTTGCCAGGAATTCCGATTTCGCCCGGTCGGCCGCGCGCGCCTGCACCAGCGCTTCGGCCGCCTCGTGGGTCTTGGTCTGCAGCCGGTCCATCATCCGCGACAGGATGTAATCGATCGGCAGAAAGACGAAGAGGCCGAGCACCCCGAGCGCGATCAGCGCTGCCTGCAGGAAGCGCTCCAGCATCGCTCCCTCGGCGATCGACAACCCGGCGAGATAGAGCCGCAGCTGCTCGTGGATGTGGTTGTCGGTGGGCTCGACGAAGCTCTGGTATAGCGATTGCAGCTTGCGCGCCTGCCAGTAGAGATCGGCTTTGGTGTGGATGTTCTGCGAATCCATCGTGTTGGCGAGGCGGAGGTGGTGCTCGAACGGGTCGTTGCCGCCCATGAACTGGCCTGATCGCAGCGCCTCGGCCTTCAGTTCCGATGGCGCGATGTCCCACATCTTGCGCAGCTGATCGAGCGCGGTCTCCGCCTTCTGCTGACGGAAACGCAGCCCGTTGACGTTGGATATGATTTCCGGGTCGACCTTGCGCGCCTGCTTGGCGACGCAGCGCTCGGCAAGCGTCATGGCCTGCAGTTCGGTATCGATTTCGGTGGCGTGCGCCGAATAGGTAAGCGACATCCGCGCCGTATAGTCGGCGACCTCGCGCATCGAGGAATCGACGACGGCGAGCTGGCTGGCGAGACTACCGAGCGCGCGGATCGATTCATTCTGGCCGCGCTGCTGGATGATGAAGAAACTGCACATTGCGGCGATCGCCGTCAGCGAGACGATGTAGCCTGCCCTCAGGACAAAGATGTATCGCCGGGCGACGTTGCGATGCGAGGTCATGGAAGCCGATGCCGAAAACGTTGTTCAAGACGGGTTGCGGCGATTGTGGCGCGTGTTGGTTAATAAATGCATGCCCGGGCGAAGACTGTCGCCGCGCCGCCCGCATCAGTTGCGCGGGTTGGTTGTTCCCGGAAGGTGCCCGGGCGAACGCCCTGGTCAGCTGCGTCGGCTGGCGACGAAACGAGCGGCCTCGGCCAATGGCGCCGAAGC
>JBGSKP010000582.1:0-3753 GCA_041741175.1 Thiocapsa sp.
GCCTGGGCGGCGCGCGCGACCTGTGGTCGGATCACCTTGCCGTGATTGGCCACCGCCGCCGTCGCCACGGCCAGTTGCAGCGGCGTGGCCAGAAAGGAGCCCTGCCCGATCCCGACGATCAGGGTCTCGCCCGGATACCAAACCTGATTGCGCACGCGCTGCTTCCACTCGCGACTCGGCATCAGGCCCCCGAGCTCGCCGGCGATATCGATCCCGGTCAATGAACCGAAGCCAAAATCCGACAGGAACCCTGAGAGCCTGTCGATCCCCATCCGGTTGGCCAGATCGTAAAAATAGACGTCGCAGGACTGCACCACCGCCTGCTGCAAATTCACGGCACCGTGCCCGCCGCGGCGCCAACAGCGAAACCGATGCGAATTCCCAGGCAGACTGAAGTAGCCGGGGCAGGAGGTCGCGCGCTGTGCGGTGGTGACCCCGGAGCCCAGGCCGGCGAGACCGACGAAGGGCTTGATCGTCGAGCCCGGCGGATACTGTCCGCGCACCGCTCGGTTGAACAGCGGCTTATCGGGCGAACTCAATAGGGCCTGGTAGTCCTTCTGGCCGATCCCTTCCACAAAAAGGTTGGGGTCGAAGCTGGGAGTGCTGACCAGCGCCAGCACCCCGCCGTTGCGCGGATCGATGGCCACCACGGCACCACGCTCCTCGCCCAACGCCGCTTTGGCCGCCTGCTGCAAGCCGATATCCAGATAAAGATGCAGGTCCTCACCGGAGACCGGCGGATGGCTCTCCAGGGTGCGGATCACTCGGCCCCGTGCATTGACCTCGACCTGCTGATGCCCGACCTGGCCATGCAACAACGCCTCGTGGGCCTTCTCGACACCGCCCTTGCCGATGAAATGGCTGCCGGCGTAGGTGCTCTGGTCGATCCTGGCCAGCTCCTGCTCGTTGATCCGTCCGACATAGCCGAGTACGTGCGCGGTGTGCTCGCCGAGCGGATAGGTCCGAACCAACTCGGCACGAATGCCGACGCCGGTGAAGCGGTGCGCGTCCACCGCGAACCGCGCCAGCTCGGTCTGGGTCAGATTGAGCCGGATCGGCACGGCTTGAAACCGCATACGCTGGCGCCTGGCGCGCTCGAAGCGCGCGCGATCGGCCGGCTCGATCGTCACCAGTCGAGCCAGTTCATCGATGGTGGCCTCCAGATCGTCGACCTTCTCGATCGTGATCTCGAGTGAAAACGAAGGATGATTATCGGCGAGCAGAACGCCTTTCGCGTCGTAAATGAGCCCGCGCGACGGCGGCAAAGGCTGGATCTTGACCCGGTTGTCGCGCGAGAGCACCGAAAAATGGTCGTGATGATCAACCTGAAGATTCACCAGGCGCACGACGACGAGCGCGAGCGATGCGATCACCAGCACACCGGAGATGAGCGCACGCGCGCCGATCAGTCGTGCCTCTTGCTTGCGATCTTCGAGGTTCGACTCACGCATGAAACCGCGCCCGTGGTTGACAGGGATGCTGGATGAGAAACCGCGGCTTTGAGCCCACCTGCGCCTGCCCGGTTACGCGGATTAAGCGAGCCGCGCGCGGCGGGCCAGATCGCTCATGATGACAACAAGCCAAGGCCAGAGGGCCAGGCCGAACAAAGGCGGCAGCCAGTAGAGCGAGGACGGCATCGGCTGGCCGGTCGCCGCGAGAACCCACAGGTTGAGGATGCGCTCGGCCAGCAGGAGGACGAACACGAAGATCGACTGCTGCCAGAGGGGGAAGAGACGCGCCCGCTGATGCAGCTCGACCACCGCATAAGCGATCAGCGAGAGCCCGAGGGCCTGCTGGCCGAACAAAGACCCCGTGGTCACATCAAGGGTCAGTCCCGTTGCAAAGGCCGAGAAGACGTTGAAGCGCTCCGGAACGGTCAGACACCAGTAGGCGACCAGCAGCGCCACCCACTGCGGCCGCAACGCATCAAGACCCGCAGGCATCGGCAGCACCATCAGGAACAGGGCGACCAGCACACTGGCGAGGATCAGCCAGCCGCCGCGGGGCGGGTCATCGCTCATCGTACAACGCCTTCGCCGGTCGTCTCGGCCCCGGTCAACGCCTGCTGCTGCATCTGCGGATCCAGGGTCCAGACCAGCAGCACCTCGCGGCTGCGGTCCAGTCGGGCAGTTGGCTCGGCCAGCACCGTGGTGAAGGGGTTATCCGGATCCTGACGCACCTGAGTGACCCGGGCAACCGGGTAACCCGGCGGAAAGCGCTCGCCCATGCCCGATGTCACCAGTAGATCGCCCTCGCGGATGTCGGCATTTTTGGGGATATAGAGCAGTTCCAGATCCTGTCCGATGCCTGTTCCGGCAGCAATGCTGCGCAGACCATTGCGATTGACCTCCACCGGGAGCGCGTGCTCCGCGTCGGTGATTAAGAGCACGACGGACGAAAAAGGATTGGTACGCACGACCTGACCCATCACGGCATTGGCATCGAGCACCGGCTGACCGACGAAAACGCCCGAATTGGTACCCTTGTTCAACATGACCTGCTGACGCGACGGCGTCAGATCGACCGCCAGGATCTCTGCGATCAAGACCCGCTCGCCAATGTCGAAGGACGAGCCGAGGAGGCCGCGCAGGCGCATGTTCTCCGCCTCAAGCGACTCAAACTGTTGCAGCCTGGCATTCAAGAGCAGGTTCTCGCGATGCAGCGCGGCGTTCATCGCCCGCAACTGCGCCGAGTCGACGAGACGTTCCTGGGTCGAACGAATCACCCCGGCCGGAATGTCGGCCGCTAGGTGCAAAGGGTAAACCATGACGGACAGCATTGAACGCACCCGGTCGAGATGATCGAACCGATGATCGACAATAATGAGGCCAAGCGCGCACACGACCGCCAGGATCACCCGGAGCGTCGGGGACGGGCCGCGCAGGAACAACGGTTTAATGGATGGCACCCTCGCCTGATCAGGTCGACTCAGGCTACGACAGATTGCAGTCAGGGAACGAGACGGCGCTCAAACAGATTACTTTCTCTCTTTGCTTTGGACCACTCAAGCGGACCACTCAAGCGTCCGTAACAAAATAATTTCCGACTCCGGGGATGGCGTCGTACCCGGGAGTCGGAATCGACGCGGCATCACTCGGTCGTGAAAAGATCGATCCCTCGGGCATCGATCATCTCCAGCGCCTTGCCGCCGCCGCGCGCCACGCAGGTCAGGGGATCCTCGGCCAAGACCACCGGCAGACCCGTCTCCTCCTCGATCAGCCGATCGAAATCGCGGAGCAGCGAGCCCCCGCCGGTCAGCACGATACCGCGTTCGGCCACGTCCGCGCCGAGCTCAGGCGGGGTCTGCTCCAGGGCCGTCTTCACCGAGCTGACAATCGCCGCCAGGGGCTCTTGGAGGGCTTCGAGAATTTCGTTGCTGTTGAGTGTAAAGCAGCGCGGCACCCCCTCGGCGAGATTGCGCCCGCGCACCTCGATCTCCAGAACCTCGGTTCCGGGAAAGGCCGAGCCGATTCGATGCTTGATCCGCTCGGCCGTGACTTCTCCGATCAAGGTCCCGTAGTTGCGCCGTATATAGCTGATGATCGCATCGTCGAAGGTGTCGCCGCCGACCCGAATGGAGGCCGAATACACGATACCGTTCAGTGAAATGATCGCCACTTCCGAGGTCCCGCCGCCCACATCGAGCACCATGCAACCGCGCGGCTCGTGCACCGCAAGCCCGGCGCCGATGGCGGCCGACATGGGTTCTTCGATCAGAAAGACCTCGCGCGCCCCGGCACCGGCCGCCGACTC
>JBGSKP010000583.1:0-3380 GCA_041741175.1 Thiocapsa sp.
CCATCGGCTGCACGCGCAGACGCACCCGCCGGTGCCTGCATCCTGGCGCGCCCTTCCCGCTCGTCAGTGCGCGGAACTGTCGGCTCGGCCGACACGCGCTGCGGTGCAACATCGCCAAGACGCATGCTCAGGGCAATGCGTTTACGCACCAGATCGATTTCCATCACCTTCACTTTGACCAGGTCGCCTGATTTGACAACGGCATGCGGATCCTTCACAAAATGATCGGCCAGTGCAGAGATGTGCACCAGACCGTCCTGATGGACGCCGACATCCACAAAGGCGCCGAAATTGGTCACGTTGGTGACGGTGCCTTCAAGGATCATATCCGGCTTCAGATCCTTGAGGGTCTCGACACCCTCTTTGAGCGTGGCGGTCTTGAACTCGGGCCGGGGATCGCGGCCGGGCTTCTCCAGCTCGGCCAGGATGTCCTTCACGGTCGGCAGCCCGAATCGATCATCGGTGAACCGGGCTGGATCCAGGCGGCGCAAGGTCGCCGCATCGCCGATCAGCGCGGTGATCGGCTTGCCCGTCTCGGCCAGAATGCTACGCACCAGCGGATAGGCTTCCGGATGGACTGCAGAGGCATCCAGGGGCTCGTCGCCGTCGCGCACGCGCAGGAATCCGGCACTCTGCTGAAACGCCTTCTCGCCGAATCGCGGTACTGCCATCAAGCGCTTGCGATTGGGAAAGGCCCCGTTGATCTGGCGAAACTGCACGATGTTCTCGGCCAGGGTGCGATTCAGCCCGGAGACCTGGGTCAGCAGCGGCACCGAGGCGGTATTGAGATCCACCCCGACCGCGTTCACGCAGTCTTCCACCACGGTATCCAGGGTCCGCGCCAGACGGCTCTGATTCACATCATGCTGATACTGTCCGACGCCGATCGCCTTGGGCTCGATCTTGACCAGCTCGGCGAGCGGATCCTGCAGGCGGCGCGCAATGGAGACGGCGCCGCGCAGCGAGACATCCAGCTCCGGCAGCTCTTTGGAGGCGAACTCGGACGCCGAGTACACCGACGCGCCGGCCTCGCTGACCACGAGCGAGCGCAGACCCAGATCCGGATGACGCTGAATCAGCTCACGCATCAGTCGGTCGGTCTCGCGCGAGCCGGTCCCGTTGCCGATGCTCACCAGCCTGACCCCGTGCTCTTTCGCCATCACGGCCAACCGTGCGATGGAGGCATCCCATTGTTTTTTCGGCACATGCGGATAGATGGTATCGGTCGCGGCCACCCGTCCGGTGCCGTCGACCACCGCCACTTTCACCCCGGTGCGCAGTCCGGGATCCAACCCGAGGGTCGGCAGGCGGCCCGCTGGCGCCGCGAGCAGGAGTGCCTTCAGATTTAGTCCGAAGACACGGATCGCCTCCTCTTCAGCCGTCTCCAACAGGCGCCCTTTGAGCTCCAGGTCCAGGCGCGTCATCAACTTGATCCGCCATGCCTTACGCACCGTCTCGATCAGCCAGACGTCGGCAGGACGACCGGCCTGACCGACACCGAAGCGCGCGCCGATCATCCCCCGGTAGACGGCGTCCGGGTCCTCGCCCTCCCCGGCGAGCAGCTCCAGGTGCAGAACCCCTTGATTGCGACCCCGAAACAAGGCCAGTGCACGGTGAGATGGAATCCGCGCGAGCAGCTCGCGATAGTCGAAATAATCGGAAAACTTGTTGCCCTCCTCCTGCTTGCCGTCCATGACGCGCGAAACCAGGATGCCGTGCTCCCACAGCCGATCACGTAGACGCCCGGTCAGCTCGGGATTCTCCGCGAAACGCTCCATCAGGATCTGCCGCGCACCCTCGAGGGCCGCTGCGCTGTCTGCCACATCCCTGGCCGGATCGACGAAGGAGGCGGCGCGGCTCTCAGGTGATTCGCTCGGGTCGGCAAGCAGCGCGTCGGCCAGCGGCTCCAACCCCGCCTCGCGAGCGACCTGGGCCTTGGTGCGCCGCTTCGGCTTCATCGGCAGATACAGGTCTTCGAGGCGCTGCTTGGTCTGCGCGCCCAGGATCTCCGCTTGCAGCTCCGGGGTCAGCTTGCCCTGCTCCTCGATGCTCTTGAGCACGGCTACACGCCGATCGTTCAACTCGCGCAGATACACCAGGCGCTCTTCCAGATGGCGCAACTGGGTGTCGTCCAGACCACCGGTTGCCTCCTTGCGATAACGCGCGATAAAGGGCACGCTCGCGCCTTCGTCGAGCAGCCGAATCGCCGCCTCGACCTGGGCCGGGCGGGCGGCGAGCTCTTGACTGATCGTCTGGGTGATACTGATCATGCGGGTGATTCCGAAACGGCAGGTGAAGAGGACGACGGCGGGCGGCAGAATACACCCGCGGAGATGAAACAGGGTCCGAGGGTCAGGGTCGGGCCGGCGCGGTTAGGTCGGACGAATGCGACAGGCGTCGCCGTAAACGGCCATGATCTGCTTGAGTTCGCTCAGGAGGAGACGGCGCTCCTCATCGCTCAAACCCAGGGTCTCGGGCAACTGCGCACCCAACTCCAGGGCGGCGATGTCTTGCCTGACTTGACCGCAGCCCTTGCTGCACACCGCCTCGATGCGCGCATCCAAACGAATCTGATCAAGAGTTTGCAAGGACCTGACCTCATGCGGGGATCGCAATGATCCGATGAAACGGCGCCTGATCGATCCTGATCGCCGAGCGGAAGGATCCGCGCGCGCCGGTTGGCGAGAATTCGGCGATTATAAGAAGATGACGATCGAGGTCACAATGCATGTCCGTCCAACGACAGGGCGACAATGAGCCGATGGCGCCGCTTGAGACGATTCAGTGGGCCGCAGGTCCCCTCCCGAACGCGATTCGGCGCGGCGAGCTGCACCTCTGGCGGATTCGCACCAACGCATCCGGAATCCACATCACCGAGGCCATGAGTCTGCTCGGGGAACGCCAGCAGGCGCGGGCGGTGAGCATGCGACACCAAGCGTATCGGGATCGTTACGTGCGCGCCCATGCCGGATTGCAGCAGATCCTCGCGCGCTATCTTGGCGAGCCACCGCAATCCATCCGCTTCGCCTATGGTCCGGCCGGCAAGCCCGCGATCCCGTCCGGATCGGCCGCGCTGTCCTTCAATTTGACGACCACCGGGGACCTGGCCTTGGTCGCAGTCAGCGCCGGTGTCGGAGCGGATGCCGAGGTCGGCGTGGACTGCGAGTGGATCCGCCCCCGCCACAGCATCGCGGCCGTGGCCGAGCGCATGTTCGAGCGTGCGGTTGTCGAGGCCATCCAAGCGGCGCCCGAGCACGAACGGATCGAGCGCTTTTATCGCGCCTGGACGGCGTTGGAGGCGGACGCCAAGGCCGATGGCCGCGGACTCTTCCGACCGCGTGCAGCGGCAGCCCGCCCACCCGGCATTCTGCACTGCATCC
>JBGSKP010000584.1:0-2187 GCA_041741175.1 Thiocapsa sp.
CAGTGCGCTCCGGCACCGCGTCACCGGAGGTCTGCACCGCGACGGGAAAACGCCCGCTGGCCCGGTCGTAACAGGCGAGCCGCGCCTGATCGGTCTGGATCGCTGCGCATTCGGCGATGCTCGGGGGCGAGCCCTGCGCAAATGCGAAGCCGCCCTGCGCCAAGCCTAAGGCAAACAGCAGGCCCACAGCCGACGAGGGCATGCCGGATCCTTTCGCTGTGCTGAAATCGACCACGCCTCGGCTCTCCTCTGACACATTGATTGAGCGTCCGAGTGTAACCGAATCGGTACCTCCATCGACCTCGGCGTTAGCTCTGCACTCGAGCCAATCCCAGCACATAGAGCGCCCCCACCGTCAACTGCACGACGGCAATCGGCAGGCCGATCCGCAGGAACTGCATGAAGGTCACCCGCCGGCCCTGTGCAGAGCAGATCCCGACGGCAACGACATTGGCAGAGGCGCCGATCAATGTGGCGTTGCCGCCCAGGGTTCCGCCGAACATCATGGCGACGAACACCGGCATGACGGCGTTTGGCCATTCCGTGAACCCTCTCGCCAAGGCGATCTCGGGGACCAGCTCGGCCGCGACCAGATAGCCGGTGATCATCACGAGTGCCGCCGAGACCACCGGGATGTTTGCCAGCAAGCTCGACAGGATTCCGATCCCGGCCAGGGACAAGAGCGCCACCGGCATGACATCGGACCCGAACCGGTCATAGAGCTGAATCGACAGCCCTTGCAGCAGCTCCGTCTTGATGAAGCCCTGGACGAGGGTAAAGATGGCGGCGAGAAAGACGATCGTCTTCCAGTCCACGTCACGCAGCACCTCGCCGACCGGCTCGATCCGCACGCCGTAGACCACCAGCAGCGCCAGTGCGGCGCCGATGATGGCGACCTCGGGCGGGACGATATGGTTCGGCAGCGACTCTCCGATCAGGAACAGAACCACCATCGTCAGGAGAACGAGCAAAGCCAGCGCCAAAAATTTCGGGTGCTCGATACGCACGCGCGGACGCTCGGGCGGCAGGCTGATCCGCGTCGACCAGACCTCGGGCAACAAGAGCGGCAGCAGCGGGACGACGGCGAGGACGGCCAGCAGGCCACCCGGAGCGACCATTCGCAGATAGTCGATAAAGGACAGGCCGATCGCGCTGCCGACGAGGAAGGTGGCGGGATCCCCCACCAGGGTGAGCATGCCGGCGGCATTGCTGACGATGGCCGTGATGATCATGGGTCCGACAAAGTCGACCTTCAGCGCCCGACAGACACCGATAATGACCGGCGCCACGAGAATCACGGCGGTCGCATTGGGCAGGAGGGCGCAGACCGGCGCGACCAAGGCGACGATGAGCAGCAGCAACCGTTTGCCGCTCCCGCCGGTGGCGCGCAGGAACGCATCCCCGAGCCAGTCGAAAACCCCGGTCTTGCCGATCACCCGCGCCACCACCATCCCGCCGAACAGCAAGGCGAGTGGACCGCCGGCGGTGTCGAGGATCGGGAGGAGATCGGCCCCGCCGATGACCTCGAAGACAATGAGGACGCTCACCCCGAGCAGGGCGGCGACCACCATGTCGACGAGATCGAATGCGATCAAAAGAATGACGGCGGCAAACACGCCAAGGGTCAAAACGATCTGAAGGTCGGTCATCGAGGGTCCGTCGTCGGCAGGTCGGGTCAATCGATCGGGGGGACATAGTGAAGACCGCCTTCGGTCCAGAGGCGGTTCAGACCACGGTCGATCTTCAGCGGACTGTCGCGCCCGAGATGGCGCTCGTAGATCTCGCCATAGTTGCCCACCGCCTGCACGGCCCGAATGCCCCAGCCGGGCTCGATCTCCAGCGATCGCGCAATGATCCCGCGCTCGTCTTCGGTGCGCCTGAGCAAGAGGTTGCGGTTCCGGGCGAGCACGGTCTTCAGATTCTCGGCGGTGATGCCGTACTCCTCGGCGAGGATCAGCACGTTCAACACCCAGCGGACAACCGTCGTCCACTCCGGATCACCGCCCCACACGACCGCGCTCAGCGGCTCGCGCGAGATGCGCTCGGGCAGGATCGGATAGGTCTGCGGATCCTTCTGCGCCTGTGAACGCATGGCGGCGAGCTGCCCGGCGTCCGAGGTGTAGGCGCGGCAACGCGCGGCAAAAAAGGCCGCCGCCGCATCGGGCGCCGAATCGATCACCAGCGGCT
>JBGSKP010000585.1:0-1632 GCA_041741175.1 Thiocapsa sp.
TGCGATCGCGGCGCTGCGCCAGGCGCCGAGCCCGCGCCGGAGACGGCGGCGGTCGAGAACGGTCTCCACTTCACTGCTCATATCAGGCTCCGTGTTGAACTCAGAAGGTGCGGCACGCCGGGACTTTACCTGCGCCTACCGCGGAAAACCAAGTGGTCCGCTTGTTCGTTGGCTAATCAGGAAAGCTTAAGAGTAGGAGACTAGCCATGAATCAAGCCTTTTTTGTTTCAGCGCCGAGCCTTGCCCTTGCCTCACCGGTGGTTTCGGACCTCGGCGAGGCGCTGTAGCCGCCCGCCCAGCCCGAACGCCGGAGAGTTCTTGAGCGCGCTGTGTGGCAAGGTATGAAAAAAACGCCGGGCGCGGGGCCCGGCGTTCTTGTTTGGCTGGTAGGGACGGTGCGGAGATCACTCCTGGTCTTCGTCGTCTTCCTTGTCTTTCTTCTTGATGGCGGCCTTGAAGATGTCGCCGAGCGAGGCGCCGGACGCGGATGAGCCGTACTGGGCGACCGCCTGCTTCTCCTCGTTGATTTCGAGGGCCTTGATCGAGACGGTGATGCGGCGAGCCGCCTTGTCGACTGTCAGCACGGAGCCGTCGACCTTCTGGCCGACGGTGAAGCGCTCGGGCCGCTGCTCGGAGCGGTCACGCGACAGATCCGAGCGCTTGATGAAGCTCGTCAGATCGCTGTCGGCGATCTTGACCTCGATGCCGTTCTCCTGCACCGCCACGACCTCGCAGGTCACCGTATCGCCCTTCTTGTAGCGGGCCATCTTGTCGGCCGGATCGCCGCCCAGCTGCTTGATGCCGAGGCTGATGCGCTCTTTCGTGCTGTCGACGTCGAGCACGATCGCTTTGACGGGGTCGCCCTTCTTGTAGTCCTTGATCGCCTCGTCGCCCGACTTGTTCCAGTCGAGGTCGGAGAGGTGCACCATGCCGTCCACCCCGCTGTCGAGCCCGATGAACAGGCCGAACTCGGTGATGTTGCGGATCGGGCCTTCGACGATCGAGCCCTTCGGGTGCTGGGAAAGGAACGCGTCCCAGGGGTTGTCCTGGGTCTGCTTGAGGCCGAGGCTGATACGGCGCTTGGTGGGATCGACCTCGAGCACCTGCACGTCGACCTGCTGGCTGGTCGAGACGATCTTGCCGGGGTGGATGTTCTTCTTCACCCAGCTCATTTCGGAGACGTGGATGAGGCCCTCGACGCCCGGCTCCAGCTCCACGAACGCGCCGTAGTCGGCGATGTTCGTGACCGTGCCCTTGACGCGCGTGCCGACCGGATACTTCTCCGCGATCGCCGACCAGGGATCGGACTGCAGCTGCTTCATGCCGAGGCTGATGCGCTGGGTCTCGGGGTTGATGCGGATGATCTGGACCTTCACCGTGTCGTGCACGTTGAGGATCTCGCTGGGGTGATTGACGCGGCGCCAGGCCATGTCTGTCACGTGCAGCAGGCCGTCGATGCCGCCCAGATCGATGAACGCGCCGTAGTCGGTGATGTTCTTGACCACGCCGTCTATGACCTGGCCCTCGGCGAGGCGGGCGACGATGTCGGCGCGCTGCTCGGCGCGGCTCTCTTCGAGCACGGAGCGGCGGGAAACGACGATGTTGCCGCGGCGGCGGTCCATCTTGAGGATC
>JBGSKP010000586.1:0-10156 GCA_041741175.1 Thiocapsa sp.
GCCGAGTGGACTCTGGAAGGGTGCGTCGCGGGCCGCGAGGATCCGCACATCGAGACGGGCCGCGGCGGCCGGCTCGCCGGTCAGCTCGGACCAGGTCACGCCGACCGAGGAGAAGACCTCGAACAGACCATAGAGTGCAGCCGGCATGCTCTCCGGCAACGCCAGCAAGCTGACGGAAAGGGGGGCGGAGACAGGTGTCGGGTCTCGTTCGCGGCTCATCGCAAGATCTTGACCGAAATGCCCCGTTTTTGTCCAGCATGCCTCTGCCGCGACCCGGCGATCTCGTAGATCCTGAGCCTACCCCGTCAACAAAGCCGGAGCACAACCATGTCACTGTCACTCGCAGAGAAACCGACCTTCGATCAGCAACACGCCGAGACCTTTGCCGAGCGCATCGGGCAGATCCTCGATTTCGGTGCCGTCGCCGTCATGCTCTCGATCGGGCACCGCACCGGTCTGCTCGACCTCATGGCGAGGCTGCCGCCGAGCACCAGCCAGCGCATCGCCTCGGAAGCGGGACTGTCGGAGCGCTACGTGCGTGAATGGCTCGCGGCCATGACCACCGGCCGCATCGTCCAGTACGATCCAGTGCGTCGAACCTATGCGCTGCCGCCCGAGCATGCCGCCTGCCTCACGCGCGGCGGGGTCCTCGGCAACTTCGCCGTTTATGCCCAGTACGTGATCCTGATGGGCCAGGTCCAGGACCGCACACTCGCCTGTTTCGAGACCGGGGACGGCCTTAGCTACGGCGACTTCCCGGACTTTCACCAGGTCATGTGCGAGGACAGCAACCAGACCGTGGTCGCACAGCTCTTCGACACGCTGCTCCCGCTCGTTCCCGGACTCAGCCGGCGCCTTGAGGCCGGGATCGATGTCTTGGACGCCGGCTGCGCACGCGGTCGGGCCCTGATCGCGATGGCGGAACGCTATCCGCGCAGCCGCTTTACCGGCTACGACCTCTGTGCCGACGCCATCGCGGATGCGACGCGCGACGCACGGGCGAGCGGCACGGAGAACGTCCATTTCGCGGTGCGCGATCTGACCCATTTCCAAGAGCAGGATCGGTACGACTTCATCGTTTCCTTCGACGCGGTGCACGACCAAAGGGACCCGCAGGACCTCTTACGCCGCCTGTACGGCGCGCTGCGCCCCGGCGGTGTCTATCTCATGCAAGACATCGGCGGCTCCGCGTACCTGGAGAAGAATCTCGACTTCCCGATGGCATCGCTGCTCTATGCCGTCTCCTGCATCCACTGTACCCCCGTTTCGCTCGGTCAGGGCGGGGAGGGACTCGGCACCATGTGGGGCTGGGAAACCGCACAGGGGATGCTGCGCGAGGCCGGCTTCGCGCAGATCGAGCGGCATGTGCTGCCTCATGATCCGATGAATGTCTGGTTCGTATCACGGAAGGGTTGAGGAGCCGCCAATCAGGCCCGTTCCGCCCGAGCAGAGCGCCGCGTGCACCAACTCAACCGCGCGCGCGACGCCCTGCTCCTCGGCCATCGCGGCTTGGATCCGGCGCGCATTGGCTTGATAGGAGTGCTCGGACATGATCGCCTTGATGCCGCGGGCGAGGCGATCGGAGGTGAGCCTCCGAACCGACAGCATCGCAGGCGCCACCCCCAGACGTCGCAGCTCGGCAGCCCAGAAGAACTGGTCCGAGACATGCGGCACGACGACCGAGGGCAGACCCGCACGCAGGGTACTGTGCGTCGTACCTGCACCTCCGTGATGGACCACAAGCGCGCACTGCGGAAAGACCCGCGCGTGGTCGATCTCCTGACAAAAAAAGACCTCGTCGTCGCCCTGCCATCGTTCGGCGGCATCGGTCGGGATCTGGATAATTCCCCGAACGTCGGCCTTGCGCAGGGCTTGGCGGAACATCTTGACCAGGGCATTGACCCGCTCGGGAGCGCTCGGCGTCAGGCTACCGAAGGTCACGAAGGCCGGCGCGGGCCCCGCACCCAAGAAGTCATTCAGACCGGGCGGCAGCGCTGAATCAGGTGGCGGTCCCGGCACGTCCAAGAATCCGCAGACCCGATGCCGGGAGGGCCACTCCTCGGGCGCTCGCGCGATGGCCGGACTGACCGCGACCAGGTTTAACAAGGGCGAGCTCCAGACCTCCCGGAGCAGGTCACCAGCGGGCGGAAGCCCGGCGTATCCGTAGCTCCGGTTGATCCGTGGCAGAAGACGGCTGTTCAACACTCGGCTGACCAACCGCCAAGCCCAGGGGTTGATCAACGGCCCCAAATCGGGGAGCCCGGCAGGAGGTTGTTGGCGCGTCGGGATAGTGTTGTGTGCGAGCATCACCGAGATCTCGGGTAGGCCCGATTGTCGTGCGGCGATCTGCAATGGATAGAGGAAGAAATGCCGGATGACGGCGTCATGACCTCGGCAGAGGCCGATGGATGCCTCGCTCATCGCCTCAAGGGCCGGATAAAAGAGGCGATCCATGATGATCCGAGCCTGCTCGAGAGGATCCGTCGCCGCGATGCAGGCTGCACCGATCCGATCGATATCGGCCCGACTCGTTACGACAGGCATGCCCACATGTGTCGCGCGGATGCCGAGTCGAGCGGCAAGCGCACTATGATCCGTGCCCGTGATATCCGTAATGATCAGGCTGGCCTCGTGGCCTGCCTGGCGCAGTCCGTAGGCCAGGGCGAAGAAGGGTCGGATATCTCCGTTACTTCCCCAGGTTTGCAGCCCGATCTTCACGCTTTGATGCTCACGACCTTGCCGAACCGCCCGAGGTTCCAGCTGGCCCGCTCAGGCACCCGAGCCAGGCGATTACCAGATCGACCATCTCTGTGTCCGCGAGACCCTGGCCCGCCAGCGACTCCCAGAAGCCGAAGGACAAGCCGTGATGGAGAGTGGCGACGGTCCGGCGTTCGGATCCTCTCCCGGGTACGAGGCACGCGGCCAATTCATCCCCTACGCCCTGCGTGAAGGCCCGGAACTGCGACATGGGACCCTGGAGTGCAGGGACTTCGGGCGCGTCACGGTGCGAGACCGACCACATCCGAGCGGTTCCTCTGTAGTAGGCATAGAAGGCCGACAAGGCGGCGCGGGTCCGATCGATCGCATCATCGATCCGCGCCCATTCGCGCGGATCGGGCGGGGGATGCAGCGACAGCCAGTGCGCGGTGCATGCCTCGAAAACGGCTGTGTCGTCGGGAAAGTGGCGATACAGGGTCAGCCTCTGCACGCCTGCTCGCTTGGCGATTGCACTGATGCTGGTCGCGCGCGGGCCGATCTCCTCATGCAGCTGCATGGCGGCCTCGACGATGCGCGCACGGGTCTCGGCCTGACCCAGCGCGCGTGCGCGCTGGGTATAGCGACGTTTGATATCCATTGAGTGAACATACTTGATCATCCAAGTCTTGACAAGTGGCCAGCTCGGGACTAGCCTCATTTTCAGAGAACACGGTTGCTCTCCGAAAATCCTCCACCGAACAGGAGTCCGTCCAACATCACGCGGAGACCGATCATCATGCCCACACTGAATCAACCGACCATGCTTCCCGCCCAGGCGATCACCAACGACTGGACGCTTCTGCCGTCCTATCTACCCATCCCGCAGATGGGTGTGTTGGCGGTGAACAGCGCCCTTCTGCACGCCGAGGAGCCTTTACTGGTGGACACCGGAATCGCAGCCCTGCGCGAGGATTTCATGGCGAGCCTTCGTCGGCAGATTAATCTCGAGGATCTGCGCTGGATCTGGCTCAGCCATACGGATCCGGACCACCTGGGGAACCTGGAACCCGTTCTCGCGGAGGCTCCCAACGCTCAAGTGCTGACCACGTTCCTCGGAATGGGCAAGATGGGCCTCGCCGGGTTTGACGTCGGTCGGGTCAAGCTCCTGGATGGCACAGATCCCTTCGAGGTCGGCGGCCGCAGGCTGCATCCTCTGCGCCCGCCTTACTACGACGCCCCGGAGAGCATCGGCTTCTATGACCCGCAGGACAGCCTCTTTTTCGCGGTGGACAGCTTCGGCGCGCTGCTCGGCGATCCCGTATCGGAGGTCGCCGAGATCCCGCCGCAGGCGCTCCGGGACGGCCTTTTGGGCTGGTCGTCGATCGATGCGCCCTGGCTGACCCGGATTGATGCCGCGGGGTTCGGACGCACGCTCGCCGCGTTGGAGAAACTGAACCCGGAGCGGCTGTTGTCCAGCCATCTGCCGATCGCACTGGACGGGGTGTCCCGTCTGACGGATCTCCTCGGCGATGCCTACTGTCGAGACCGGGCACCGGCGACCGACCCCTGGTCGGTCGAGCATCTACTCCTCGGAGACCCCGCCGCGGACCACCCGGATCGGCGGACCGATAACGTGGTGACCTGACGTCTGTGCTCCGGGAGCGCGTGCACTGCAACCGCGGCGACGCGATGCGAGAGTCCTCGCCCCCGTCGTCGCGTGTTCATGCTGTCCATGCACCCGGCCGGTCGCCCCGAACAAGATGCCGTCTCCGCCCGGCCCGCCGCTGCCCGGTCGACCAGGCGAGCGCCTGCTGTCGGGGCGGCTCGGCACCAAGGACGCGCCCCGAGCCGATTGGTTCACCAATCGTGATGTCGGAGCCTGTACCCTTTCGGATAGGCGCGCTCCCAGCCCCGCAGACGATTGCGCAGTCCTTCGGACTGCACTGCTTTGACGCGCTTTCGCGCCCATCGACTTGATTCGGTCTACCTTTGCTGTTTAAGTATTTAAGAGATGGTGCTTTCTCGAGGCAGCCAATTCGATACGTTGAGCCCCGTAAGTTCACGCAGTTTGATCGTTGATTGACGGGTATCCATCAAAATTTTTTGTCTTAGATTATCACTCATTTGCCCTATTTCTCGGCTGCCTAAAATATGTTTTTCTATGATTTTCCTGCCTAGCTTTTTCGCCTGATCCGGTACCAGCGAACTAATTAGCTTATATCCAGGTATCTTATTTGTGACAACGCTGCCGACTTGGTGATCGTCGAGGGTGTAACTACCTACATTTCGCACCAATAGCGAAGGCTCAAAATGGTCAATTCCTAGAAAATTATATATTCCTGCTAATGCCTCGAATGGATTATTTTTTGTTTCCTCCAAAAGTAAAACTTTGACATTGTCTGAGCCAAACCGGTCAAAATACATTTTGACGTAAGGATAAAAACGAGCCTTATCTAAATAATCGAACAAATGGGGTTCCCTAGCATTTTTGGGTACTTTTCCTTTACTCCCGCGTTTTATCGCTTTCTCTAAATTAAATTGTCGCTCTTTATCCGTTCGAATTTGATCGAAATGGAGAGAACGGATAAACTCCGCGGGATTTCTTAGCTGGATTATAATTTTTGCATTTGGGTTGTCTGTAAAGATCCGATTGACTGCCTCCTCTGAGTAAAGATATGCAGGTGAAGCTTCGCCGAGTAGTTGGCTGCTTGATGCAGCATCAAAAAGTCGTAAATATTGATCTTTATCTAGTATTCTACGGCGGTGTGCGATACCGAGATCCCCGCAATAGTAATTTGGTTCTTTTATTAGCCAAAAGTTTTTTGCATTTTCGCTAGCTGAAGGCAAATAGAGCTGTGGATGCTGCCCAAGCCAATAATGGAGTGTCGAGGTACCGCATTTTGGGGCGCCGACGATAAACAAATCTGGAAATCTCATCATTTAATACCCCTTAGTCTAAGTTTTCTGGATGTAATTATCCGTTGGCAAAACCAGGGCGCTACTTGGTAATCACCAGGTTTTAAATCAAAATTTAGCACCAGAAAAAAACGACACCGCCTTGTTCGACGTGTAGAACATGCGCGGGAGGTTGTTGTCCCTGGAAAGCGACGAAACCCACCAAGAGACCCCTGAACATTCGCAGAGGTACATTCAGGAACCAGGTTACACCGCTGCCTGGATCCGTTGCTTCAGCCCATTCACTGCACACGTTTGGCGACATTGCCCGCCACAAGATGACGCTGGCGCGCGTGCGCAAACCGCTGATCCCGATGGACTGGTCGGATCTGAAGGCTGACCAGTCGCTGCATCGGTTGCGCGCATCGCCGCCTTGGTGCGCTGAGCGCCCAAAGGACGTTGCGGCAAGACCGCCTTCAATGCGCGAGCGTGCTCCAAGGCCAGCACGCAAAATGTCCGCAGCGCCAAAGAGCATCGAGATCGAGAACGGCGGAAGGTACAGCCGCAATCACGTGTGCCGAGCGCGGCGCTCCGGTCAACAACGCCATCTCGCCTGAGTGCATCCCCGCCGCACACGGATTCACACCGAGGCGATCCGCCGCTCTTGATTCACCCGGCCCGGCTGCTGAAGGTGCAGGCCGACGGCGCCTCTGGGTTGACTTGTTCGTGCCCTGTCCCGCCGGACAGGCGGCACGCCCACAGCTCGACCGCGGGTTGTTCCGCACGGGGCGGCCCGATCCAGTTCGAGAGCGGGTGACAGACCGCATCACGACACACATCGTAATCGCCCGCCTCCGGTGTGCGAGCCAACCTCAGCGGCTGGATCGGCGGGAGATCGGGCCGATAGTGCCAGGCACCCTCGCGGTACTGCGCGCCCTCGGGCGGCTCCATGCCAGCCCCGGCGCCCTTGATGCGCGCCTCGGTCAGGACCAGGCCATCCGGGGCGACACGGTAATCCTCCTCCCAAGGCACCCGCTCGATGCTGTGACGCCACGTCAAGGTGAATCGGTCCGCGGGCAGCTCGGCCCACACCATGCCGGCCAGACCGATGCAGAGGCCGATCATTCGGCGACGACCCGGCGCTGCCGCCACAAGTGCAAGGCAAGCACAAGTGCGGCGAGCACGAATCCGGCCGCATCGGTGGCGGGTATCGCAAGGATCAGCAACAACCCTGCGCCCATCGCCATCAGCCGCTCCCACCAGGCGAGCGGTCCCTGGAAGTAGCCGATCGAGGCCACCCCCCAGAGTCCGATCGCGACGGCGGCCTTGGCGAACATGAAGGCGCTCATGAGCAGGTCGCCCCCTTGCAGCATCAGCGCCTCGTTGTAGACCGCCATGAAGGGGACCACGAAACCGGCCAACGCGATACGCACCGCCCAGAGGCTGATCTTCAGTCCGCGTTCCCCGGCGATGGGTGCGGCGGCAAAGCAGGCCAGGGCGACCGGCGGCGTCAGATCCGCCAGGATCCCGAAATAGAACACGAACATGTGCGACACGACGAGTGGCACGCCCAGATCCAGCAGGGCCGGCGCCGCGATAGAGCTGGTAATGATGTAGTTCGGGATTGTCGGGATACCCATACCGAGCACCAGACAGGTGAGCATGGTCAGCACCAACGAGAGGAAGAGACTGTTCTGGCCGATCGCGAGGATGAAGCTCGCGAAGGTGGAGGCCACGCCGGTGAGCGACACCACGCCGATGATCACCCCGACGAGGGCGCAGGCGATGCCGACGGGCAACGCGTGACGCGGTCCCTCGGCCAAGGCGTACAGACAGATGCGCAGGGTCTCGCGCCCGCCCTTGACGAACCAGCAGGCCGCCACGAGGACGGCGATGACGCCGAAGATGACCCCGATGCCGAGCTGAAAGAAGCCGGCGCAGAGTATCCCCAAGGCGACCCAGAAGGCCAGGCGCAGGCCGAAGGAGGACACTCGCAGAATGATTGCCGAACCCAGAATCACGATGGCCGTCAACGCCAGACCCACCGTGCCCGCAAAAAGCGGCGTGCGCCCGGAGAAGAGCAGCCAGATCAGCACCACCAGCGGGATCAGCAGAAACCAGCGTGCTCGCACCGCCGCCCAGGGATCCGGACATTCACTCTTGGGCAGGCCGCGCAGCCCTCCCCGCTTCGCCTCCAGGTGAACCATCCAGAACACCGAACCGAAATACAGCAGCGCCGGCAACAAGGCCGCCTTGGCGATCTCGGCGAAGGGCACGTCGATGGTCTCGGCCATGATGAAGGCGACCGCACCCATCACCGGCGGCATCAGTTGGCTGCCCATGCTCGCGGTAGACTCCACCCCGCCCGCGAAGGCCGGCCGATAGCCGAATCGCTTCATCAAGGGAATGGTGAACTGTCCGGTGGTGACGACGTTCGCGACCCCCGAGCCCGTGATGGTGCCCATCAGCGCCGAGGAGACGACCGAGACCTTGGCCGGCCCGCCGACCTTGTGGCCGAAATAGCCCATGGCGAAGTCGGTAAAGAGCCGGATCATCCCGGCCTGCTCGAGAAAGGCGCCGAACAGGATGAACAGAAAGATGTAGGTGGCCGACACGTACGTGGGCGTGCCGTAGAGACCCTCGGTGCCGAACGCGAGCTGATTCACCAGCTGGTCGACGCCGTAGCCCCGGTGGGCCAGATCCCCGGGCAGATGTTGGCCGAGCAGCGCATAGGCCAGAAAGAGCCCGCAGATGATCGGCAGGGCGATCCCCATCACCCGGCGCGCCGCCTCGAAGACCAGCAGGATCAGGAGCACACCCACGGCCATGTCCCAGCCGGTCAGCTCACCGGAGCGTTGGATCAGCTCCGCCTCGAAGAACCACTGATAGGCAGCGGTGGCCATGCCGGCGAGCCCCAGCAGCCAGGCCAGCGGCTGCCAAGGCCGACCGCGGCCCACCATCGGATAGGTCAGGAAGATCATCAGCAGCAGGAAGCCCACATGCACGGCCCGCAGCACTTGGGAGGAGACCGGATGGAAGGCGGCCGTAACGATCTGAAAGGTGGAGAAGGCGATGGCGATGGCGAATACCGCCCGCGGCCAGGCCGAAGGGTTCGCGGCTAGGGCGGGTTGATGCTCGCTCATGGATCAGAGCCCTTTGTGCGACGGATTCGGGTGGACAGAGCCGCCGGCAAGGCGCAATCGACTCTGTTGTCTCGATCGAAGCCGGATCATCACTCATCGGCCGAATGACATGTGGGCTGTAGGGGCGACTTAAGTCGCCCCTACATGTCGCACCCACATGTTCGTAGATGCGTTCCCGGTAATCACCTACTGGATCGATTCAACCTGGATCCGGTCGTTGAACGACCCCCGGAATGCACTTCGTGTCGTGTCCGGAAAGGCGCAACGCGGCCAAGCGCTGCGCGGGGCATACTTCGGGGCCGTCGCAGCCTTCACCCGGACGGTGAGTCCGCCAGTGGCCACAATGATCTCGGCCTTCAATTGGCCGCCTGTTGTACGAAGCGGTCAACCGCCGGATCCGGGCTCAGCACCCCCGCCTCCCGATAGAAGCGCTCGGCCCCGGGGTGCAGGGGCAGCGGCAGATTCTTCGCGGCTTCATCGAGCTTGATTCCCTTGCCCGCGGAGTGGGCCGCACTCACGCGGTCCAGGTTGTCGAACATCAGCTTGGTCATCTGGTAGGCCAACTCGTCCGACACGCCGCTATGACTCACGAAGAGATTGGCGATCGCCGCCGTGGGCACATCCTCGTCTTGACCCTCGTAGGTGTTGGCGGGGATGACGCCGGGCCGATAAGCAGGGCTTCCGATCGCGGCGACCACCTCCGCGGACACCGGGATGAAACGCACCGACATGGTGGAAGCCAAGTCCCGGAAGGCCGCCATGCCGAGACCGGAGGACTGAAGTGTCGCATCCAATTGGCGGTTCTTCATCAGCTCCACGGACTCGGCGTAGGGCAGATATTCCACCTTGCCCATGTCCTCGTAAGTCAGTCCAGCGGCCTTGAAGATGGCGCGCGCGTTGAGCTCCGTCCCCGATTTGGGCGCCCCGACCGAGATGCGCTTGCCCTTGAGATCGTCCAAGGACTGGATCCCGGAATCCGCACCGGCGACGATCTGGATGTAGTTTGAATGCGCCCCGCCGATGGCGCGCAGCTTGTCCAACGGCTGCTTGAATCCGGCATCCTCGACGCCGTTCCAGGCATCCGACACAGAATCCCCCAAAGCCAAGGCCAACTCGCCGCGCCCGGCCTGCAGAAGATTCAGGTTCTCCACCGACGCCTTGGTGGCTTGCACCGTGGCCTTGGATCCGTCGATCCCGTCGCCGTAGATCTGGGACAGGGCGACCCCGATCGGGTAATAGACCCCGCTGGTACCTCCCGTGAGGATGTTGATGAAGGTCGGGCCGCTCGAGACCGCGGCACTGAAGGACAGCGCCGCGGCCGCGGCGAGTAGGGGCAACCTCTTGCGTGGCGTCATCGGGTGTCTCCGTTGGTGCGAATCGTTGTAGAACGCCGGCTGGCGACGGTCTCGTCTCGGCGCCGG
>JBGSKP010000587.1:0-1774 GCA_041741175.1 Thiocapsa sp.
CTCTATCAAACCCTGGCCTGCCGCTTGTGGGCGCGCAGCGGTTATTACCAGTCGGGCGGTGCCTTCGGGTTCCGCGACCAGTTACAGGACGCGATGGCGCTTGTCCATGCCGAGCCGTCGTTGCTGCGCGAGCACCTGCTGCTCTGCGCGGGGCGTCAGTTTCCCGAAGGCGATGTCCAGCACTGGTGGCATCCGCCCTCCGGGCGTGGGGTGCGCACCCGGTGCTCCGACGACTATCTCTGGCTCCCGCTGGCGACCTGCCGCTATGTGCTGGCCACCGGGGATACTGGCGTGTTGGAGGAAACGACCCGGTTCCTGGAAGGTCGCCTGGTCAGCGGGCAGGACGACTCCTATTACGATCTCCCCGGTCAGTCCGAGGAGTCGGCGAGTCTCTACCAGCACTGCGTGCGCGCCATCCTGCATGGTCTGCGGTTCGGCGAGCATGGGCTGCCGCTGATGGGATCCGGCGACTGGAACGACGGCATGAACCTGGTCGGAATCCAGGGCCGGGGCGAGAGCATCTGGCTGGGCTGGTTCCTCTACGAGGTGCTGATGCAGTTCAGCGAGGTCGCGCGCCTGCAGGGCGATGAACCCTTCGTCGAGCGCTGCCGGACAGAGGCCGCCCAGGTGCGCCGGAACATCGAGCAGCATGGCTGGGATGGCGGCTGGTACCGGCGCGCCTATTTCGATGACGGGACACCGCTGGGCTCGGCGAGTCAGGAGGAATGCCGGATCGATTCCATCGCGCAAAGCTGGTCGGTGCTCTCCGGGGCCGGCGATCCCGAGCGTTCGCGAACGGGGATGGCGGCACTGGACGCGCGGTTGGTGCGTCGAGGCGCCGGGCTGATTCAACTCTTGGATCCGCCCTTCGACACTTCCGATTTGAATCCGGGCTATATCAAGGGGTACGTGCCCGGCGTGCGCGAGAATGGCGGGCAATACACCCATGCGGCGATCTGGGCGACGATGGCGTTCGCGCGCTTGGGCGATCCGGCGAAGGCATGGGAACTCTTCTCTCTGATCAACCCGATCAACCACGGACGCTCGTCCGAGGACATCGCGACCTACAAGGTCGAGCCCTATGTGGTCGCAGCCGATGTCTATGGGGTCGCGCCGCATGTCGGGCGCGGTGGCTGGAGCTGGTATACCGGCTCGGCGAGCTGGATGTACCGACTGATCCTGGAATCCCTGCTGGGGCTGCGGCTCGAGGTCGATACCCTGCATGTCGCGCCCTGTCTCCCCGCCGATTGGAGCGGGTTCAAGCTGCGTTACCGTTATCGGGAGACGCTCTACCGGATCGCCGTGACCCAGGTAGCCGGCGGGAAAGGGGAGACCCGCGTCACGGTGGACGGTGTCGAGCAGGACGAGTCGGGGATTCCGCTGGTAGATGACCATCGGGAACACCGGGCCGAGGTGGTCATCCAGACACATCGACCGCAGTCGATCACCTAACCGCTGGCGGCCGACAGCCCTTTTCCGGTTCAAGGACAGAGGATCCATCATGACCCCAGCGTTCAAGAAGAAGATGGTCCTGTTGACCAGTGCAGCGGCCATCGCCACCATCGCGATCCTGGTTTGGACCACCCTGCAACCCTCGGGGCCGGGCGCCGGCTTCGTCAGCGGCAACGGCCGCATCGAGGCCACCGAGATCGATGTGGCGACCAAGCTCGCCGGACGAGTGGAAGAGATCCTGGTCAACGAAGGCGATTTCGTGCAGGCCGGACAGCCGCTGGCGCAGATGCGGGTGGCGACGCTCGACGCCCAGCGCGACGAG
>JBGSKP010000588.1:0-1959 GCA_041741175.1 Thiocapsa sp.
GCGACCGCCGGGATCATCGACTTGACCTCGGCCCGACTCGGCCGCGGGCGCTTTGGCGGAGCAGCCACAGCGGGCTTGGCCAACTCGGCCTCCGCGCCTTCGATGGATGTCGCCTGACCAGCCAGGGTGCCCCACGACACCATGGGCCAGAAGAACAGCATCAACAGCAGGAGGAGCCGATCGCGATTGTATAGGGGGCAGCGCATCATCCGGTCACCAGTCAGGACAGGTCGGACGTACCGATAGACTCGGACTGCCTCGTCGCGCCCACCGGGGCGGCCCGTCGCAGCCAAGGTTCAATGAGATCGGCCACCTCGTCGATTCCGGTGGGTTCGACGGCAGCCGGTCGGTCGGCGCTCAGGAGCGCCGCGATCGCATCGGATAGGCGCCCCGCCAGGAGGTCATCCCGGCTGATCTCACGGGTCGGTATCCGCTGTGCGAGCCAGGGTATCAGGGCCGATTCCTCGGGCCAATCACCGCGTGTGACATACAGCACCGGAATCCGGTTCACGGCGGCCTCGGAGTAGGTGCCATAGCCTGGTTTGCAGATCATCAGATCACAGGAAGCGACGACCTGCGGCACCTTCAGACCGAGCCTGGTGAGACTGGTCGCATCGCGGCGCGGCCCGCCGGGGAGATCCTGCATCAACCAGTGAACCTGATCCTGCTCGGGCCAATCACGCATCGGATCGAAGCCCTGGAAGCCGCCGAACTGAATAAGCGCCAGAGGACGATGCGCGGGCACACCGCAGCGCGCGCGCAAGGCATCGCCCCACTCCGGATAGCGATTGGCGATGGGCCCGACATCGCGGCCATTCGGCAGCCAGGCCATCGGCATCGATGGCGCGGGCCGGATGAAGAGATCGGCCGCGGCGTAGACCGATCGCATCCGCTGCATCACTGCAGCGGGCGCCTGATCGGCGACAGGGCTTTCAAGCAGGATGTCATACCAGTTGAGCGAGCACAGACCCACAGCCGGGATACCGAGCCGCCGCGCCGCATCCAGCGGAAGCCAGGGCACATCGGCAAGCACCAGATCCGGAGCGGCGTGGCTCAACACAGCCATCTCGCGCGCGAGATGCTGCGCATACCCGGCTTCGAAATCGGCATACCGGGCGAGGCTCTCCGACCAACGGGTGTGCAGCGGACCATCCATCAGCAGACCGATATCCGTCGACTCCCGGATTTGCGTGAATCCAGGCGGCAGGTAATGGCCTGCCAGGTCGGAATCGATGTCACTCTGCAGGGTCACCCGCAGACCGGACAGACGCCGTGCAAGCGCCTTGACGACCGGAGCGGCCTGCACCAGATGACCGAAACCGTGGGCGGTGACAGCGAGAAAGAGATGAGGCATTACACCGCGTCCCGAGTACGCGGCGATCGTCCGTCGTCACACAACGGATAAGGTTCGCGAATGACGCCGAGCTGGACGCAGTTGAAGTAATTCATGTTCGCGATGTTAGCATCATCCTGTAAGCCGTTGTTCGGCTGATCCTGTCGAATCAAAACATCCCATGTAAAAACCAGCCGTGGCGCTCGTCGAGTTCGCGATAGATCCAAAGCCGCTCACCCTGTCGGGTGGTGGCGATGAAATAGTCTCGCTGCACCGCGCGGTCGTCCCACCAGCCGGTATCGATGCGCTCGCGCTCCTGTCCCAGATCCAGCGGTCCGTCGAGCCAGGGGCGACCCCCTTGAGCATGCAGTGGCTGCGGTTGCGATAAGAGCCACAGTGGGCGGTCGGCACGCGGAATGCCTGTCCCGGTCTCGCCCGGATCGCACAAGCGCCAGGCGTACTCCGGACGATGATCGGCCACCAACGCAAGACCGCGCACGGCAGCGGGACCGAGGCGCGCGCGCAGGCGATCGAGCAAGGCCGGATCCGGCACCTGCGAAACCGGGCTCAGCTCGGGAAAGAGTTCCCGTTCCTCCGGGACGAGCGGGCGTATCTGCCCGACCTGC